>NZ_CAWUDP010000116.1:0-28678 GCF_963920835.1 Scytonema sp. PCC 10023 | reverse complement strand
GGCAGTTTGTCGGCTAAGGCTGCTAGTGCCGTGGCGCGATCTCTCTCATCCTGAATCAGTTTTGCGGCAGCCAGTGCTTCGGGTAATACGGATGGCAGTTTGTCGGCTAAGACAGCTAGTGCCAAGGCGCGATATCTCTCATCCTGAATCAGTTTTGCAGCAGCCAGTGCTTCGGGTAATACGGATGGCAGTTTGTGGGCTAAGGCTGCTAGTGCCAAGGCGCGAAAATCCTCATCCTGAATCAGTTTTGCAGCAGCCAGTGCTTTTGAGAGTGCTAGTTCTTTTAGGTTTGGTGGTAAACAATCGACTAGCTCTGTAAGCTTAAGTGCTTTTTGTTCTGGATTCGAGCCTTGTAGGGTATAAGCTAATGCTTGTTCAGGAGTCCATACATTTTTTTTCACCAATGCTTGCAGCAATTCTACTGGTACATTAGCTGTCAGACTATTAAGGGATGCAGTCATCAGAGCATAACGACACTGTAGTCCTATTGACTGCGAAGGTTTTTCCTGAAACATCTCTTGTGCTAATTTCCAAGCACGTGCTACATCAGTCACAAAAATGGCATTTTGCCCTAAGCGATCGCATGCCTCATACCACCCATTGCCTCCTGTCTCTGTTTCCTCTTGCAACAAAAAGTGAATTTCCTCTGTTTTACCCGCCTTTTCTAAATGCCAACTCAGGCGCTGATGTATATAACCATCATTAGGTAGGGTATGCCATAGACCATTTTCGGTTTTTTCTCGATACCGCTCCAAAAACCTGCCATGAGCATCAACCAACTTCAAACCCAATCCAGGCAAATCACCACGACGTTTTGGTTTTTCAGGAGCAGTTAACAAATTACGTGCTAGGTCATGCAATAAGTCGTGTAAACGATATGTGCGTGTTCCGTCAACGAGAGAAACACCAGGTAATAGTAACGCTTTACTTCGTAAACATTCCAATATATCAGAAGCATCGCGTTCATCATCCATATCCCAAAGTGTTCCCGCCATTTTGTGAGTCATGGAAGCATCTTCAGGTAACACCCCCAGCCATATAAAATTCTCGCGTTCAAATTCTTCCAGACGCTGTATGCTTAAGTTGAATGATGCAGTTAAACTGAGCTTTTTTAAAGAAGCTTCATCACTATTTCCCCCACCTCCCGGTCTGTCAAATGTTTTTAACCGGGCAATTTCCCCCTGAATATCTTTTAACAGAATTCCCCAGGATAGACCGCTCATAACCTGAGCCGCAGCCAGTTCAAGCGCCAGAGGTAGATAACCAAGCGATTCAGCTAAATCTGCTGCTGGCTGACGTTCTGCATCTTGTAGGTTACGCCCTAGCTTCTTAGTCAGCAATTCCATTGCTTGTTCTGGCTTCATGACATTCAAGCTATAGGTGCTGGCTCCCAATGCATCTGCGATCATACCCTCACGAGTTGTAACCAGCACCTGACAACGAGAACCACCAACGTTAAATGCTTGTGCGTCCTTGGTATTCCAAGCATCATCTACTACCAACAAAACAGCTTTGTCATAAAGTAGAGTCCGCAGATGATTGGTAGCAGCTTCTATACTGGTTGGTTTAAAGTTATAGTCACCCAAAGCCTGCATCCAACCGCTGAGTAGTGGGAGGACATCCGGTTGCTGACCTAAAGTTGCCCAAAGAATGCCATCACAAAAGTGAGCTTGCACATCTTCATCATGTGCCAAAGCAGCTGCTAGAGTCGATTTTCCCACAGAACCTAAGCCGTGAATAGCAGTAACTACCAAAGCGCGAGTATCTAATGATTCTGTAAGCAGACGATTTTTTAAGTCTTGGCTGTATTCTGGGCGCTCTACAAAGTAAGCTGGCAAAGGTGGTGCTTGAAAAGGAACACCTTTCGGTAAACGGTTTTTATAGATTGGTTTATACGGTTTATCTTTAGTTTTTATTTTAATAACTGGAATTTGCCCTTCAGAAAGATGTTCTAGTTGAATTGCAACCTTACCTTCCTCAAAGGCTCTTTGATATGCATCTTGATTATCTGGAGTTGCGTAGCCCAATCCATCGTAAAAACCAATTGCAAAGGCGATCGCAGCCTTATCCCCAATAGGCTGATTCATCCCAATCGCATAATTAATATATTCACTGATTGCAGTAGCTGGTTTGGCAGAATGACAGGCGTTAAGCAGTACGCATTCCACATAATCTGCGTGCAACTGAAACAGTGATGCTAGTCCGGATGCTGGGACGGGCTTGTTTTCTCCCCCGTCGTCTTCTAACAGCAAGCTGCCATCTTCCAGCCCATGCCCGCAAAAGTGGACGATTTGCGGTTGTTCTTCTGCAATAGCGCGGCGGATATCCTGAGGGCGGACAGCAGTCCTAAGTGTAATCTTGAATAAATCCCGCTTTACAGCACGTCGGATAGCTTCTTCAATTGAGCGAATTTCTTTATCCAAGCGCAACCCGTGGGGAATTGCAGTCAGAATCAGGATTGTTTTGACAGCCGTGCTGTGACTCATAAAAACTTGGAGAAAGGGTTAGTACTTACACGTTGACATACTAGACACAATAAAAAGTTGCCAGAAAGTTGGCAAGAGAACTTTTATGTTTAACTTTTATATTTAATAAGTGAAACTGAGGTTAACTTATGCAACAATGACCGAAAAAGAAAAGGATACAAGCCCATCAATTTATTCATGGGGAAAAAATGCCCAGTAACATTATTCCAGCCCTCACATTCATTCGTGGGGTCTTCATTTTTGACTTTTGACTTTTGACTTTTGACTTCCCCGTTCGCGTAGCGTCTCCGAAGGAGAAGGGGTGACCTGTATTAGCTGATTTTTGCCCAAGTAAAGTATGATTTCATACATAACAGACTGAGTTGAGCGCGATCGCCAATGCTTTGGCGAATTACCAGAGGCTTAAAAATTCTCCTCCTCTTCCTCCTCTTCCTCGTCTGTATCCTCTTCCTCACTTGCATCACCAGGCAAAGCACGGATACGATTCATTTGTGAAAGAGCATACTTTGCTGTTGCCTGTACGTCGGCATCTGGATCTTGCATAGCATGAGATAACATTTGACTCATTTGAGCCATCATGTCATATACGCGAGTCAAGTCACGAATGGCATTTTGCCGCACTTGTGGGCTTTCATCTTGGAGTGAGACAGCCAAAGCACGGTTCATTGGTTTGAGTGCGCGGGTGCTAATTTCCGATAAGGCTGCTAAAATCAAGCTGCGTTGCTGAGAATCTGCATCCATCATTAAGTCAACCAACGGCTGAATTGCCCGCGAGTCTCCTTTTTGACCTAAATCCCAAATTGCTTTGCGTCGCTGTGTTGAGTCTGGACTGCGTAAGTCTTCAATCAATTGGTCAATAATATTGACTTTGGCAAGGCGAGAAGTTGTTTCCATAGGTAAAAGTTGTGTAGAAGGTGATACCGTTGTTTCTTGTGTATTAATGACACCAGCACCATTAGACGGCACGTCGTTTGTAGTATCAAACTTTTGTATCGTTGGCTGAACTGGACTGGTGTTCACCTGAGTATAACTTTCTGGATATTTTGCAACTTTTTTACCCTGAGGAAGCCTTCTCACCACATATAGCAATGCGCCAATACTTCCCAAAACACCAATACCTACAAGTGACCACCAAACTATACCTCTATCTGCCTCTCCCTTACGAGTGGGTTCAGCGGTAGAATTAATAGCAAGCGAAGAAGTCGATGGTTTTGCGTTGATTGCTGTTTGAAGACTCTGCTTGGTTGCATTACCAAAAATACCGTCTACTGTTAAACCTTTTGCTTGTTGAAATTTAGTAACGGCAACCCTTGTATCCGCGCCATACTGCCCATCTATCTCACCATCATAGTATCCTAACTTCTTAAGTAGGGTTTGCAATGACTTCACTTGTGCACCTGTGCTGCCAAGTCTAAGAAGAGACTGCGGGATAGTGTCTTCGTTCAGTGCTTGAGCAAGTTCTAAATTTCTGAAAACTGGCTCAGGTGTCAGCGTGCTTGCTTGACGTTGGTCAAATCCTAAGCAAGCAAGGCAAGTCATAAAAACAATTGAGGAATAGCGTAGCCTCATAGAGCAAGTCTCAGCCAGAACGTGCGTTGGAAGCCATTGATACCACAATAACTATAAGCTATTTGACACTCCCCGGGCTGAAGCCACGGGGATTCTACATTCTACGTTAGCACTTGCTCAACCAGGCTTGCGCCCTTCGGGTTCGCAGTCGCCTACGGAGGGAAACCCTCCTGCAGCGCTGTCTCACCAAGAAGAGTAGAGGTTCCGACTCCTGTAGCGTGACTTCGGGATTGCCCACCCCTAGCTTGTTTTCCAAGATTCAGAATATTTATTGCTGCATTCACGTCTCTGTGTAACTCGCATCCGCAACTACACTTATGGGTACGAGTTGAAAGAGACTTTTTCACAATTGCACCACAATCACTGCATTTTTGAGAAGTCATTCTAGGATTGACGGCAACAACTGTAGTACCGAATTTAACAGCAAAATATTCTAAAGTTCGACGAAATAGATTCCAAGCCACATCATTGATAGACTTGGCAAGACAGTGATTTTTTACCATGCCTTTGACATTCAAGTCTTCATAGGCGACTATTGCGTTAGCTTTGCATACGCAACGCGCTATCTTCTTTGCGTGTTCACTACGTTGCCTACTTACTCTTAAATGCTTCCGGGCATATCTCTGCCTAGCCTTCCGTCGTTGGTTTTTTCCTTTCTCCTTTTTATATATTTGTCGTTGAGCGTGTTTAATGGATTTTTCAGCTTTTCTTAAAAACCTTGGATTCTCCTCATGATGTCCGTTTGAGTCAGAGTAGAAAAACTCAAGCCCCACGTCTAACCCAATCTCACTGTCAGACGTTCTAGGCTCAGATTTAACCTCAATGTCAACTGCAAATTGGCAGTAATATCCATCAGCTTTACGGACTAATCGAACACGCTTAATAGACTTTACAAGATAGCTATGAATGTCCCATTTACCCAGTAATTTGAGTTCACCAATACCTTTTTTATCGGTAAAGGTAATACGTCTTTTTGTGAGATGTAATGACCATCCACTGGTCTTATACTCAACAGAACGGTTGTCTTTTTGAAATCGGGGTAATCCCTTTTTTCCAGGTTTTTTGGATTTACAGTTTCCGTAAAATCTATCAATAGCACTCGATGCTCGTTCAGTTGCAGCCGTGCCTTGCCATTGAGTTCAATTCCTCTACAAACTTAAATTCTTTCCGCAGTGCTGTTGAGTAATTATTTAGCATTATTCTGTTAATATTGACCTCTCTAGGTGCATCCATCCAGTATCGAATTGCTTTATTTCTAATGAATTGAGTTGTTCTAATAGCTTCATCAATAGCTCTATACTGCTGTTGCTTTCCCCTAACTTTGTACTCTAATACCAGCACTGCTTTATCACCTCCTTGTCATTTATAATATACTCCTAATAATAACCGATAAAGGAGTAACCTTCAAATGGCTAGAGGTAAAAAAATGCAGTTTTATTTATCTGACCAAGAATATATTTTGCTTCAAGAATATGCTGAAGATAGACAAATATCGATGGCAGAAGTATTACGAGATTATATTAAAACTCTGCCTCAAATTAAAAAGAAAACATCACGGTAGGCTTTAGCCTACGCTGTGGCTTTCATCCCCGGTTCTACGCTGTGGAATACGTTGCTGTGTAACTGTTCCTCCGGGGTTTTCAGCCTACTTTCTTATAAATATTAAATGTTTTTTCTTGGCTTCAGCATATCCAACACACCCTGACCGCTACTAAAATTCAAGCACATTACTGACGGTTGTTATCCCTGAGTCAGTTATCTATTTTTTAGATAGTTATCTGTTTTTTAGAGATTTTGT
This sequence comes from Scytonema sp. PCC 10023, assembly GCF_963920835.1. Classification (NCBI taxonomy): domain Bacteria; kingdom Bacillati; phylum Cyanobacteriota; class Cyanophyceae; order Nostocales; family Scytonemataceae; genus Scytonema; species Scytonema sp. PCC 10023. The sequence goes on along the minus strand of NZ_CAWUDP010000116.1, from coordinate 22,825 downwards.
TTCGCTGCCCTTTGTCACTTAAGGCAACATTTCTGGTTCAGATTCTCTCACAGGTAGGCTGACTTGGTTCATTTTCTTTGCAGATGCTTCTAAAACTTGTTGTTGCTGCGTCATGGTTTTCTCACTGGTAGCAAGCTTGTTGGTTTCCCCTGACAGCTTTTCGCGCTGGTTAATCAGATAGATACTCACTAAAGTCAGGCTGACTCCTACCCACTGCACTGGATTAAGAACTTCTTTAAGTAACAAATTGCCAAATAGCAAAGCAAATACAGGTGTGAGGAAGGTGAGGGAACTGAGACTGGTGAGATTGCCGCTAGAGGCAAAATAGAAAAACAATCCGTAGGCGATCGCACTCCCAAACACCGTAGCGTAACCCAATGCTATCCAGTCAGATGGCACAATATTTTGCAACTGCTGTGATTCTGCAACTGACGAAATTCCCCACAATGGCAAGCCGCCTATAATCATGTGCCATCCCGTAGCCATAACAGGATCAGCATGGCGGCAAACAAACCGGATCAATACTGTTCCTACAGCCATACTCAACGCCGCTAACAGCATCAACCACTCGCCGCTGTCAAACAGTTGTTGTAGTAGAGACGTTGCATCCAAAGTCTTTACAATTGTGCCTGAGTCTAGAAAATGGAAAATCCACTCCTGAGGTAAGCCAATTAAACTAATACCTGTGACTCCAAATGCTAGTCCCAGCCATCCCCAAAAACCGATGTGTTCTTGGAATAACCACAAAGACAGCAATGCCACAGCCAAGGGTTGAGAGTCAATCATCACAGATCCTAACCCAGCACCTGTTCTGAGTAATCCCTCTGCCAAAAAGCCTTGAAATAGAGTTCCATCCACCAAGGCAAATAAAGCAATCCACAGCCATGCAACCCAACCCCTAGGCTGAGGTTTACCCATCAATGCTGCTGCTATCAAAATGAGTACCCCGGCGGGTATCAAACGCACTCCCGCCATAAACAATGGTGTGGTGTGGGGTATCACTCCTTTCATCGCCACCATAGCTGTACCCCATAGGAAAAAAGGGGCTATCAAGAGTAGTGTTGCCAAGGGTAGTCGAGATGCACTGACTTTCAGTTGCATGGGATTGCAGAAGCCTTTGTTTTACAAACGCGAAAATCGCTTTAACTAATTTTACCTAATTATGTCGATTTGTGAAGGAATCAATACTTAGTTATGAACTGCGTACACCAGCAGCTATGATGGCTGCCTTGTCCAAAGGGTGGTTGAATTGACAGGTTGGGTGGTGCTTGCCGTTGTGAGAGGGAACGGTTGGGTACTCATGGCATGGAGGGCGCATTCACCTGTGAAAATTTATTGGTTTGAGTTTCCAATTTTACATGACAAGATAACTGTAAATTTTACAAAGATTTTATACTACCATGACTTGATTGTTTAACCGTATTCATAGTAAGTTTTACAGTATGTCGTAATTGCAAGTTTTACGGCAATATAAGGGTTTTTATCAAGAAGACCGAGCTTGCATCTTTGTTTTTAAAGGGTGTTAACCAATTCCGTTTTGGCACTTAATGTTGCGCTTTTGATACATATTTCGACCTCCATTTCTTAATGGAGGAACTTTTGTATTCTAAATTTAAGTAATTTTGGATACAAAAAAAGCCGTGATATTACTAAAAGCGAAGTCTATGTAGTTTCAGGTAAAGTCGGTAATATATTTGACACCTAATTGCTGGTTGTCTTCAAGCTTAACCGACGTTCTTTGATTCACCACTTGACATCCTCCCACCGCTGAACGGAGTACCGTTACAGCGGGGGATTCCAAGAATCACTTCTTGGGCTTTCTGTTTCTACGAGTTGACTTGCTTGAAGGAGTTTCCAAGACGAGAGTATTGGTCAGTCTCATCCACAGACGTTGACGTTCCCGTGTGCCCCACGGTACGGAGTCCTCTCTCAAGTATGTTTCGTGCAGCGTTCCAATCCCTATCTTGGGTATGCCCACAATGATGACAAGTATGCGTCCTGGTACTCAAAGACTTCTTGACGACCTTCCCACAATTGGAAGAATTCTGGCTCGTGTAGTGAGGTGGAACGGCAACCGTGACCACACCAAACACTTTTCCAAAGTACTCAACCCATTCCCGGAATTGAGTCCACGCTGCATCAGAAATGGATTTAGCAAGGTGTCGATTCCTCACCATGTTTCGCACCTTCAAGTCCTCATAGGCTACCAAGTCGTTAGACTGGACTACGCACCAAGAGTCTTCACGGCAAAGTCTTTACGCTGCCTACTTACCTTGAGATGCGCCCTAGCCAGTTTGTTTCTAAACTTAGCTCTATTTTTGGAACCCTTCTTAGTCTTGGACAAACGACGTTGCAGTCGTTTCAAAGACTTTTCGGACTTGCGGAGGTGACGCGGGTTTGCAACAGTCTGCCCGTCAGAATCGGTGTAGAAGTGGTTCAAGCCAACATCAATACCAACGGTTTTAAGTGTTGGTTCCCGTTTCTCCAAACGTTCCTGATCAACGCAAAACTGTACATAGTACCCATCTGCTCGACGGACAACCCGCACTCGTTTAAACTGTTTCAACTGGTGAGCCAGCGCTGCAGGAGGGTCTCCCTCCGTAGGCGACTGGCGGTAGAAATGCAAATCGCGGGTTCCCCACATCTTAAAGGTTCCCGCCTCAAAACCATCGTTCAAGGTAATATAGCGTCTGTCATTAGAAAATTTCCATCCACTGGTCTTGTATTCAACAGAACCGTGTGTTTGTTCTTTCTTAAAGCGTGGATATCCTTTCAATCCTTGCTTATTTTTCTTGCAGTTGTCGTAGAACCGAGATATTGCTGCCCAAGCTCGCTCTGCACTAGCTTGACGAGCCATAGAGTTAAGGTTAGCAGCAAACTCGAATTCTTTTGCAAGGACAGCACAATATGCACTCAAGTCATATTTGTCGATGTCTTTGTTGTCCATCCAGTATCTCAGGCAACTGTTCCGAACAAATCGGGCAGTACGGATAGCTTCATCCAGCTTTCCATACTGCTCGTTTGTTCCTTCCAATTTTGCCTCAAATACCAGCATTTTTACGTTGAACTCATTGACGTAATTCTAGCACAGAGATTGTCAAAACCGCCACTGTTCTACTCCCCCGCTTTGCATCGGTCGAAGAACGTGGCGGTTTTGACCCTCGATTCCGGAACGCCGCCAAATCAAAGATTATGGCGGGAGCCTTCTCTCGGAATTAGGTAAGGAGATTTTCTATGCAGATTGTGATTAACAATCTGTCAGTATCGTTTGGTTTGAGTCAAGTCTTAATCACCACTTCCAAAACAGAGGGTTTTTAACTTAACACTCTTTCAAGCGATCGCTTGGCACACAACCCTTTTACCAACACAACCAAATCGGCTATGAGGCGTTGTACAGACTGCTTCATGTACTTATTGATGTACTTAAATCAGGAAAGTTAAAGATGAAGAAATTTTTTCTTCCGTTCCTATTTTTGGTTGGGATTGTTTGGGTTATATTTACCCAAGTCCCCCTCCCACTGCACAACAATTTTTCTCTATCAGCCTCAGCCAAACAAACAAACAATTCATCAGATTATGAGGTTTGGGCTATTGATCAGGCAGATTCCTTTGATGGTACTCCCTTGGGAGGAAATCTCTATGTTCTGTCAGGCGATGACCGAGACTTTTTAAGAGGTAATGCAAAGGTTGAGAAAGTTAACTTGGCTGCTAGCGCTAAGAGTAAGGGTCTTGCGGCAGGTCAAAAACCCCACTGGATTGCTTTCAACAAAAGCGCTACATATGCAATTGTAGGACATGCAACTACGGCTCAGGTCTATGCAATTGACGCTAATAAACGTGAAGTTGTAGATTCGATTCTTCCACCAGGATTACCCAACTCGAACTCCCACGCTGTTTACGTGTCAAAGGATAACAACTTTGTATTTGTTGCAGATACTCCTGGTCAACGGATTCATAAGATTTCCACAAATTATGAGGCACCCGGAGGTAAAATTTTTGGTGAAGTTAAAACGTTGGACTTGAATACTTCAGAGACGAAGACAGCCTTAGGAACTCCGACTGCCCGACCAGTGGTAGCTGTAGTCGATGATGCAGGTAAGTTTGTTTATGTGACTTTTGCTGATGGTGGCGTGGCGATCGCAAATGCAGAAACACTGACAATAGCACACATTTACAATAAAGATGAAGTCACCTTCAATGGATTGGTTGCTGCTCAAGTTGGTGACAACTTTATCACTAATGCAGGCAATGCTAATCCCCAAATAGCTGACTTTGTTTATGTGTATGACAACAAGTCTCTGCTAGAAAATCCCTCGAAGCGTCCAGATTTCATCAAAGTTCCTCAATCCGGTAATGATGTTCATGGTGTGGTAGTCGTTCGTGACAAATACTTATGGCAACTTAACCGTGCATCAAACACGATTACAATACATGACTTCAAGCCCAACCCCTTTGATCCAAACATTGACGGTTCAAACAAAGTTCGCGCAGTTAATCTTGTTGACCTGACAGATACAGCCTTAGGTCCTGATCCTGCACCAGACTTAATAGACACATCACCCTCTCAAGAACTTGCTTTTATCTCACAGCGTGGACCAAATCCCATATCAGGAAACGATCCAGCATTTTTCAACAGTGTGGGTGCTACCCCTGGAGTAGGCATTGTGCAAATTGAAAACGACGGTAAGGATGCTAAACCTGCCTATCTGTATAGATTCGATAACGTTGTGAATGGAGTTAACATTGGTGACTTCCACGCCCTTGCTGTTCGTAAATAGAACTTATATGACAATACGGTTCAGATAAGCTCACAGCCCTTAGCCTAAAGCTATACAAACAAAGCCTGCGCAAGCAGGCTAAAAAACTTAAATTTCTGGAGTTTGCAGCTAAAAACTAACAATTACTTTGCCGCAATTTTTGCCCCTATGTAGATATGATGTTTCTTTCCACCAAGCGACTCATCTTAAGGGAATTCATGCCTGAAGATTGGCAAGCAGTTCTAGCCTATCAAGCTGACACCCGATACCTGAAATTTTCTGAATGGGAAACCCGCAGTGAAGCTGATGTGCGGGCATTTGTAGAAATGTTTTTGAAGCAGCAACAGCAAGTGCCACGAATAAAATTTCAGTTGGCAGTGGAATTAAAATATGAAGGAAAATTAATCGGAAACTGCGGTATCCGCAAACAAGAGCCAGAATCGCATGAAGCTTCCCTTGGTTATGAGATTGCACCAGACTACTGGGGCAAAGGATATGCAACAGAAGCAGCAGCCACTATTCTTAAATTTGGCTTTGAGGAGTTAAAGCTGCACGGCGTTTACTCTTGGTGCATTGCTGAAAACACTGGTTCGGTTAGGGTGCTGGAGAAAATTGGAATGCAGCTTGAGCAAAGATTGCCGGACAATGAGAGGTTTAAGGGGCGCTCGTGGGATACCTTGATTTTTGGGATTTCAAAGGATGAGTGGCTGAACAAAACAGAAAAATAGGAAGCGGTGATGCTAGGCGATCGCCTAGCAGGTTATTGACAATGGTCGGATAACGATGGATACCCGAATGATTGAAAGTTGGAGAAGCGATCGCTTCCTCGTGAGTGGTCGAGGAGATAAAATATTTAAATGACGGGAATACCACAGGTTACCATTAGTCAATTACCTCCTGAAGTCCAAACCACTATCAATCTGATTTTACAAGGCGGACCATTCCCTCACGCAAAAGATGGCACTGTGTTCAGAAACCTTGAAGGATTACTACCGCTACAACCTCTAGGGTATTACCGAGAGTATACTGTGGAGACTCCAGGAGCAACTGACAGAGGTAGTCGCCGTCTTATTACTGGGCAAAATGGAGACTGCTGATCACTACAATAGCTTTCAAGAAGTCATCTAGTAGCTTTAAGCAAAAGGAGTGGCTCAATGAATGAATATGTATATTTTCAGCGAACACCTGCCCGCAAGCCAGAAATTATGGCTAACCGGAAACAGATAATAGATAAAATTATTGAAGAACTATCTCAACAGGGCATTCAGGTTTTCTACCTGGATGGTAGAGAAATTTCGAGTAAAGAAACCTTTTTAAGCAAAGCCGCCCAAGCAATGAAATTCCCGGCATACTTTGGCGCTAACTGGGATGCGTTTGATGAATGTATCACTGATTTAACATGGTGTCCTGCTGAGAGATATGTCTTATTGTATGACCGTCCTGATATCTTCGCTCAGGCTGACCCTACTCAATGGCAAATAGCAGTTGACATTTTGCGTTCTGCGGAAGAATACTGGGGGACAACAAACACACAGATGGATGTTTTTCTCATGAATTAAATAACCGCACAAGCGCTACCAAACGCACAGAAGAAGATTCTAGCAGTAATTTATAAGGTGCGTTTCACTGCGAAGAGCGCACCCTACTTTATAAATTAACTCTGATTCAAATACAACGCGCACCCTACTAACTAACTGCAACAGTTGGCTCTAAATTCGCCACTAATTTCACACCAAACTCCGCCTCAAACACTCCTTTGTTGTAATCCAAACTCCAAAGTTCTAAGGCACAGTCATCATCAGCGCGAGATGGAAAAACTTTTAAATGAAATTCCTGTTGTTCAGGCAAATATTCACATTGCACTCGTGTAATTGCTCCAATTTGCCGCCTATCTAAAGCAACCGCCAATCTTAAAATAGCACTCAACTGATTAACAATTTGTCGATGATTTTTACTCACCAAGCTGCGGTAATTTTCGTGCCTTTTCTTGGGGGGCGATTTGCGATGATAACGGGCTAAATTAGCAATGATTTCTACCTCAGTTTCGTTGTAGCCTAGTAATTCACTATTGCGAATGAGATAGTAAGAGTGCTTGTGGTGAGAAGAATGGCTGACATAATGACCACAATTGTGTAATAGCGCCGCAGCCTGAAGCAGTTGCCGTTCTTCTGCTCCCCAGTTGTGGAGTGTCCCTTTTGTTTGGTCAAATATACTCAGGGCAAAGACTGCTACGCGATCGCTGTGTTCTAAATTGACATGGTATTTATTCGCGATATTCAGAACACTCCGCTGGCGCACGGTACCTTGGTAACGCAGGCGGTCTTCAATTAAGCCGTGGGCAAGCATCCAGTCTACAATAACACCTTCCCTGAGGGAACGTTCGCACACGGTGACGGACTCAACTCCCAAAAGGTTCATTGCTTCTTGTAGGATGACTGCGCCTGCAAGTATAACTTCAGACCGTTTCTCCGGCATACCGGGAATTGCAGCCCGTTCTAAGTTACTTATTTTCCGCAAGCGATTGACCCACTCCTGCAAGTCTTTTAAACTCAGTTCATAACCATTGAGCGTTGAAGGAACCGAACCTAGTTTCTCTCGTGCATGGATCATCACCAGAGTTTCAATTGTGCCGGAAGTTCCTACCAAACGGGGAATTTCCCCTAACTTGAGGTTCGCCTGTACTTCTTCCACGGAACGTTCTAACATTCCGCGTGCATATGCTTGCAAATACTTAAACTCAGGGCTGCTGATAGGATCAGTGGTGATTAACTCGCTGGTGAGTCTGACTGCACCGACTTTTGTACTGGTGAGGGTTCGCGCTTCGTGAGAGTCGCCCAAAATGATTTCTGTAGAACCGCCACCGATATCTATGATGATGTGGGGCTGGTTGTTGAGTTCCATCCCTGACAGCACGCCTAGATAGATCCGCCGCGCTTCTTCTTGACCAGAAATTAGGTCAACGCTTAAACCCAACTCGTCGTCTACCCTTTGCAAAAAATCTTTGCCATTGGGGGCTTCTCGTACGGCGCTGGTTGCTACAGCAATGACTGTTTCGGCGTTGAGAGTTTTGGCGATCTCTTGGAAGCGTCCCAAGGTGGCGATCGCCCGTTCCATGACTTCTGGTTTCAAATTCCCTGTTTCAATATCGCGATCGCCAAGTCTGACTGTTTCTTTTTCTCTGGCGATAATGCTAAAAGATGGTAGTCTAGGTTCAATTCGCACAACTACCATGTGTAGTGAATTTGTCCCTAAGTCGATAGCAGCAATAATCCGATGTTGCTCAACTGTTTGAGTTGGAAGGCTCTCCCAGCTAGCTGAAACTAAATTCACCATCTATGGTTTCTCTCTGTTAAGGATGGTAAAAGCTGGCAATACAGAAGGTCTGAGCGAGACAATGTATTTTGAAAAACAAAATTATTCTCAAGCGGAATGTATAAGTGAACCTGACTGAGTCAGGAGATGCACCTTGTTCACACAACTAAATTAACTCATTAAGTGTATCCAAAATTGTTACTTGTGGTTTGATTTTATAAATATCAAATAAAGATATTCTATAGATGTAACTATATGTGAATAAATCTATCTCTAGTTATTGTTTTGCTGCCTATGCTAACTACAAAAGAACGCAACACTGAATCCATGTTGTTTGTCATTATCCGGCTTTTGCGGTGGCATAAACCAGAAGGACGGTTAATTTTGATGATTCCCGCTCTTTGGGCTGTGTTTTTGGCAGCTGCTGGAAAACCACCTTTACCCTTGGTTGGCGTTATCATCCTGGGTACTCTCGCCACAAGTGCTGCTGGGTGTGTTGTCAATGATTTGTGGGATAGAGATATAGATCCACAAGTAGAAAGAACTCGCGATCGCCCTCTTGCTTCCCGTGCGCTTTCGATAAAAGTCGGCATCATCGTTGCCATACTGGCGATGGGATGTGCAGCAGTTCTTGCTTTTTATCTTAACCCACTCTCATTTTGGTTGTGTGTGGCAGCCGTTCCAGTCATTTTGCTTTATCCAGGCGCAAAGCGGGTGTTTCCCATCCCGCAGTTGGTACTTTCTATCGCTTGGGGTTTTGGCGTTTTGATTAGCTGGAGTGCGGTGACGCATAACCTTTCACTTCCCACTTGGTTGCTTTGGGGTGCAACTGTACTGTGGACATTGGGATTTGATACAGTTTACGCCATGAGCGACAAGGAAGATGACCGCCGAATTGGTGTGAACTCTAGCGCCTTATTCTTTGGTGATTACACGCCTGTTGCAATTGGGATTTTCTTTGTTGGTACAGTCTTTTTACTCGGTTGGCAAGGTGTGCTTATGCACCTGCGCCCTACCTTTTGGATCAGTCTTGCTATTGCTACTGTAGGCTGGGCTTGGCAGTACACACGCTTAAGACAGCCAAACCTGCCTAACTCTGCTTATGGAGAAATGTTCCGGCAAAACGTGTGGATTGGTTTTCTCGTACTTGCTGGGATGATTGTTGGGAGTTTCTAGTGTTTTTTCAGACTCGGTTTCTTCTGGAAACCGGGTTTCTACTGAAATTTCATTAATTTTTTATAAAAACATTTAGCGCCATCACCGAAATTTAAGGTGGGTAAAAATTTTGGTCAAAAAACTCCTTTTTTAACCTCTTTACTCTGTGTAACGCCAGTCGCCTGCCTGTCGGGAAACCCTCCTGCAGCGCTGGCTCCTCTGCGCCTCTGTGGTTAAATAAATAACTTATATAAACCGCAGAGACACAGAGAGCGCAGAGAGAAAAGAAGAGATTTTACGAGTCATCTTGAAAGGGCTAGTACCGCAAGGCGGAAGTCAAAAGTGAAGGTAACAAGTCAAAAGTATTATGGAATGAGGTTTTTAGGGATTTTAAATGGTGAACCAGCGCTGCAGGAGGGTTTCCCGACAGGCAGGCGACTGGTGAACCCGAAGGGTTGCCCTATTTACGCCGCGTTGTACTAGTCCTAGCTAGAAAAGTTTTGAGTTGTGAGTTTTGAGTTCTGGGTACTGTGTTCTTCTTAAGAAACAGCAATGAGAAAAATCATTATTGGAGTGATGGGACCAGGAGAAAAGGCTACCTCAATTGATGTGCAAAATGCTTATGAACTTGGGAAAGTCATTGCACAAGAAGGATGGGTTTTGCTCACAGGCGGTAGAAATGTTGGGGTAATGGAAGCCGCTAATCAGGGAGCAAAATTTGCCAATGGTTTAACTATTGGCATTCTTCCTAGTGAGGATAGCAAGGGCATTTCTGAAGCAGTTGATATTGCTATATTCACTGATATGGGAAATGCTCGCAATAATATTAATGTCCTCTCCAGTGATGTGGTGATTGCCTGTGGGATGGGTGCTGGGACAGCTTCAGAAGTTGCTTTGGCGTTAAAAGGTAATAAGAAAGTTATTTTGCTGACTGACGACGAAGAAAGCAATGTTTTCTTCAAAAAGCTGTCGCCAGAAAACGTTTATGTTGTGAATGGGGTAGGAGAGGCGATCGCAACAACAAAGGCAATTTTAAGTCGTTAATTACGCCCCTTGACCACCAAAGGTACTCCTCCTGGAGGTGCAAATGTTATACCGCGACGTACAGGTAGCAAAGGACGCCGTTCTGCTAGTTCTAGTGAGTAATCAGATAAGACGGTTGCAAGTACCAATTTCATTTCAAACATGGCAAATGCCAAGCCAAGGCAGCGACGGTTCCCGCCTCCAAAAGGTAAATATTCATAAGGAGAAAATTGACGTTCTAGAAAGCGTTCTGGTCTAAACTGCTTGGGTTGTGGGTAAATATCTGGGCGATGGTGAGTTAGATAAATACATGGCGATAGTATCATGCCTTTTGGTAACTCGTAGCCCATTAATTGCATGGGGGCTTGCAGAATTCTAGGAAAGGTAAAGAAAACAACAGGATACATTCTTAAAGCTTCTGAACAAACAGCATTTAGATAAGGTAATCGAGCGATTTCTGTCGGTTCGGTATTGGCAATATCAATGGAATTCAATTCTTGCAGCAGTTTTTCGCGCACTTCTGGTAGATAGTGAATCCAATATAAAGCCCAAGCTAAAGCGGTTGCTGTGGTTTCATGGCCAGCAAAAAGCATGGTCATTAATTCATCACGTAGCTCAATATCTGTCATTGGTTGACCAGCTTCGTCGCGAGGTGATAGTAATAAGCTGAGGATATCTTCACCTAAAGATTCAGGTTGACTTCTACGCTCATGAATTTCTTGATAAAGTAATTTATCCAGTAGCTCTCTTTGCCTTACAAAATTTTCCCAAGGACTCAAAGGTCCTAAATCATGTTGCAGTGCCTTAAAAAAAAGGAATATTGCACTTAAAGGATAATTAAAAGTATCCAACATTGCAGTTAAAGTTTTCCTGATTTGTTGGTAACGTTCTCCTTCCTTTAGACCAAAAACAGCTCGTAAAATGACTGTTAGCGAAATCTCTTGCGTATATTGGCGAGCGGTGAATATTTGTCCAACTTCAAGTTGGCTCATCACTTGTTCAGCAATTTCACAAATAAGCTGACCGTAGGCCCGCATTCTTTCGCCATGAAAAGGAGGCATCAAAAGCTTGCGCTGTTTCAAGTGGCGCTCCCCGTCTAGTAATACTAAAGAATTCGACCCCAACAACGGTTGCATAACCTGATTGCCTGAACCTGATTCAAAAAGCTTGGAATCAGCGGTAAAAATTTCTTGAATTGCTTGGGGATTACTGATAATCACTGAGGAAGGAAAGCCAGCAAATTCTGCAAAAAAGATGTCCCCGTAGCGCTCTTGCATTGTTTCGAGGTAATCCATTGGTCGCAGAACTACCCATATCGTTTGCAGCACCCTAGGTTCGCGGGTTCTATTTGGTAATTTATTTACAGTCTGCTGTGGAGAGTTTTCTTTGAGTTCAATCATCTGTCTTTATCCTGGCTTTTTGTTATTAGAAAAAAATTAAACTTGGATGAATGTTGGGGAATCTTGAGGGTTATAATTTTGTGGTAATCCTAATCGGCTTCTGATTTCGTTCATTGGTTCTTTCCAATGTTCTTCAAAGCGGTAGCCTAATAAAAATTGTGCTTTTTTGCCAAGTTCAAGTCCTTTTTGAAGATTAGCAAAAATAGCTTGACGTTGTTTAGGAGCTATGATTGGATAGAGAAATTTCGCTAACCAAAGGCTAATTTTTAGGGATTTGCTGTAATTTTGGGCAGCGGCGAAGGCAAGCACCCCTATTTCTCCGGCGTAGCTGGTATCAAAGCCAAGCAAGAGATGAAAAATATCGTGGGTGACAACGTATCGCAAGGCAAATACATTGCGTCTAGCAATGTCCTCAAGTTCGGGACTGACGTTAAATGGTTTCAGGTTATTTTCCCGCATATGTTCAGCATATTCTCGCCCAAAGGTACCTTGAGGGTATTTGCTCAATTCTTCTAAATTTATCTGCGGATGATATCCGACAACGTGTTGCAGTTTAGCCTCTACTGTAGGATTAACTTTTGCTCCTAATAAATCAGATTTGAGAATAGCAAAATCGCCGTAATTTTCAGAGTTTTTATAAGCTTGAAGCGCTTTGATTTGTTTGAGTTTGTTCCACATACAGATGCATCCAAAATCTGGAATTGAAAATCTAAAATTGGCTAAGGGGTGGAATGCTGTAGCGATCGCGTAATTCTTTTACTGGTACATCCACAACTTCCCAGAAGTTCCAGTTATCTGAAAGGTCTACGTTACAAGCTGCACCGCGCTGTAGGGCGTGTATGACTCGTGAAATATCAAAGAGTTCCATCGCCGCACCCGTATAAGGCGTGATGTGAAAACTCCAATAAAAATACAGAATGACGAACAGCAGAAATACAAAACCGTTTTCGCGGGTAAAACCCGCTTGAAAAGCTGCCTGCTGGATCTCTCCTTGAGGGTCAGTGCCGTAACCAGATAAAATATGCCCAAAATCGTGAAACACCATGCGCTCTGGAATGCTCCCCACCTCACCAGGAAAGCTAAACCGTTTTTGGGTGTAGTATTCCCAAAAACCGCGTCCCAAAGTTCCCTCTGGTAATAGCCCCAACTGTCGATACTTCCATGCTACATCTGGATCTTCACCGCCGTAAAACAGCGGAACCAGTATCTTTTTAAGACCGATAGTACCTTGTTGTGCATAGGATGCACTCATAAATACACCCATCGACTGCCGTGTCATGTCCATCTGCGCTAGCAGCTTATATTCTCTAGCGGCTTTGTGCAGCACTCGTAAACTTTGCTCGTTACTACAAAGGGCTTCTGCAAGCGATCGCAGTGCTTTTTGCTGGCTAGGGGTAATCTCGTTATCTACCATCGCCATCACCATTGCCATTTGGAGCAAGCGTTTGCGGTGGTGTGGATCGGTTATGGCTGCAGCAATTTGTGTTGGCGTGATAGGAGATAAGTCATCAACTACAACTGAGGCTTGATGTAGCTGGTTCACTACCTGTAAAAACTGATGTTCAAGTGGTGTTAATGCCTCTGGTTTAGCCGCTACTGTTGTTAGAGTTTGCAACACGAACGGCAGTTCTTGAGAAGAAAAGACAGCGATATCCATCTCACATCTCCCTTCGTCAGGAGGTACGGGCGCGGCGGCTTGCGCCCGTAATAGCAAACGTGGATTAAGAGCTATAGCCGCGCTTCCAGTATCAGATTAAAAGGAGTCTGTGTAGCACAGCGGAACCGACTAAAGCCAGCTTCAGACATAACTTGAGCCAGTCTCGCTTCACCAGCTTGTGCTCCCAGTCCTAGCCCAACTTCTTGAGATAGTGAGTTGGGCGTGCATATTGCAGTGGAGGCGGAATAAAACATCCGACCTACTGGATTGAGATTGTCCTCAATAGAGTTACCAGCGAACGGTTCAACCAATAGCACGGTTCCGTCTTCAGCTAAGACTTCCTTTGTATGTTTTGCCGCACCTACAGGATCGCCTAGGTCATGTAGACAATCCATAAAGCAAACTAGGTCGTAGTTTGTTCCTGGAAAGTTCTTTGCATGAGCGACTTCAAATTGGATGCGATCGCTAACACCAGCTTCTACAGCGCGTTGACGTGCAACAGTAATTGACTCGTTGTGGTAATCGAAGCCAAAGAATTTTGAGTTGGGATAAGCCTGTGCCAAAAGGATAGTAGATGCACCATGACCGCAACCCACGTCAGCAACTAAAGCGCCTGCCTGCAACTTTTCTTCAACTCCTTCGAGTGCAGGAATCCAGTTAGTCGTCAGCGACGCCTTGTAACCCGTTTTGTAGAACGCTTCGCAGCCGCAAAATAGCCGATGATGATGCTCGTGCCAACCAATGCCCCGACCAGTTTGGAAAGCATTTATAACTTTGTCCTCATCCAGCCACATCGAGGAAACACTATCGAAAGCAGCAGCCATGAAAACGGGACTTTCTGGATTGGCTAACACCATCGCGTGTTCGTCAGGCAACTCATAAGTGCGCTGTTCAGGGTCGTAAGTGATATAGCCACTGGCTGCCTGACTGTTCAGCCACTCCAGAACGTATCGCTCGCGAGTACCTGTCTTTTGAGCCAGTTCAGATGGCGTCGTCGGACCAGCACCAGCCATTGCTTTGTATAAACCCAGTCGGTGCCCAATGCTAGCCATCACGCCTGACATACTCACTGCCATGTCGCTGACAAGCTGATTGACAAATGCGTTAAGACGATCTTCATTCATTGAAACTTTACCTCCATTTTCTGCTGTTCAAGTGCCAAGGGCAAAGGCAATCCTGTTGCTTCAGCAATTTCCTTGGATGGAGTTTCCCGTGTAGGGCTTTTTAGGTATTTCCCATCATTGATGGGAGGTACCACTTTCATCTTGTGTGTGATGCTGTAGTAGCGGTGAGATTGTTGGAGTTGGGGCAGTTCCTGAATGCTTTGATTGGCAATTTTCTTACGCAATTTAATAATCGCATCGATGACTGCCTCTGGTCGCGGGGGACATCCCGGTATGTAGACATCGACTGGAATTAACTTATCCACACCACGAACAGTCGTTGGAGAATCTACACTGAACATTCCGCCCGTAATTGTGCAAGCTCCCATTGCGATGACATACTTAGGTTCTGCCATTTGTTCATAAAGCCGCACCAAGTTAGGGGCGTACTTCATCGTGATTGTACCTGCGGTAATCATTAAGTCTGCTTGTCGGGGAGTCGCACGGGGAATCATCCCATATCTCTCCATGTCGAACCGAGAAGCATAGGCAGCCATAAACTCCATGAAACAACAGGCTGTGCCAAACATCATCGGATACAAACTGGACATTTTTGCCCAGTTGTACAAGTCATCCAGAGTTGTGAGAATAATATTTTCAGACAGTTGTTGCGTTACTTCGGGACGCTCAATTGGATTAATAACATTAGTCATGGGTTGAATCTCCCATAATTATGAATATTGTTTGACAAATTGCGCTTTTAGTGTATAAGTTAAGCGCTTGGAACAGCAGTTTTTCTTTTGTAGGAAGCTCTCCTGCAAGCTTTTCCAATCACAATTCACTACACCGTCGATAACTACAGTTTCTGATAACGTTTGAATCTGTACCAGTAAAGATAAAGGTCTTAAGTCGCTAACTTAAGCGATCGCCCCCCAGCGGGCACTTTGTGCCATCGCGCTTCGCGACGGATTACACCATAAATAACCACTAGAACTATGATTATTACTTTAGAAGGCGCACCTGCGGTAGGAAAATCGACAACGTGTGTTGCGATCGCACAGCATTATTCAGCTTTTGTCGTACCAGAAGTGAATAAGCTTTTCGCTCGTCCCAACCATGAGCCGGAAAACTGGTATTTAAACAGACAGGTGGCAAGATGGGAAATGGGAATTCGTCAGGTAGAAGACTATGAGTGGATTGTATTTGACGGAGATCTATTGCAGCCGCTTTGGTTCAGCTGGATTTATCACGATGAACCGTGGACGAATCTTGAAAATTGCGAAACGTTTTATCGCTTGCAAATTAGTGAAAATCGAATTGGTTTTCCAGATGTGTATTTCTTCTTGTCAACAAGTCTTGAGGAACGTTGGAAAAGAGAATACAAGCGGGGTTGTGAATTAAATCGAGACGAACAGAGGATTAAGGAGAAATATCAACGGTTTGAAAAACTAGTGGAACCTCAAAAAAGATACTTTGAGGCGTTGCAGTCTAGATTTCCGGGAAGAGTAAAGTTTCTGGAGTCGATTAGTGTTAAAGCTAATCTTGAATTTATTACATCGATACCTAAGATGGAGAAATTGGAGAATGATATTGAGATATTCAACTTTTTAATCGCCTGGTTAAAAGCAAATGAGCTGTTGAGCGTATAAAGCAATTGTCCATAGCGCACAACAGTACCCCAATACTTTACAAAAATTCCAAGACACAGCACCAGAACGTAGTTCTGCTGCGAGAGTTCCCCTTACCTTTTTGGGTGATTAATTAGTTTTACTTATATTATATTTCTAGACGACTTTTCGGTAAAATGTATCAAAAAGTACTGTTTTTTAGACGATAATCAGATTCGCGGGTATATATCACAGAGCGATCGTAAAACTTTTCGGTCTACTGAAATTACCAATATTCAAAATTATTGAATATCAGAATTAGGAGGGGCTAATTGGTAATTTTGCTGGGCTTCAACGTTTTTTACTCCCTCAATTTGATAAAGACTATTAAGCCGGTCTGATGGAATTGAACCGTTAATAACACCAATACTGGATAAAGTTTGTTCCACATTCATCCCAGATGACTGTAATTGCTGGGAAATTTGCCCAATTTGAGGTAAATGAGCATCGTCAACAGATACAGATACTTGAACTTGGGACATTTTAGTACCTTGAATGGAAAATGGATTTTGGGTAAATATATTCTTTGATAAGTAGGTAGATACAGCCAAACACAATATCACCAAACTTGTACTAACTATGAGTTTCCAGTAATTAGAATTTAACTAGTGTTAACTCTGATAGAATACAGATTGATTTGTGTTTTGTATATTTACCTACTTATCATCCTAGCAAGATTTAAGATGCCCTAACTTACGTTATGTTAAACAGGTGCTTGAACCAAACCAATTCCCACATCAGCTGATGGTAAGTTTAATCTTTGAGCATTTTGCATTAATAAAGCCCAAAGTTCAAATCCTCTTTTTCCAGTTGCTTCTGCATAGAGGGCTGCAATTCCTGCTACGTGAGGAGTCGCCATGCTAGTACCACTAATTGCGACATATCTTGATGGTCCTAAACCATTAGGTGGTCGAACTGTCATTGGATCTGTTGACCAAGTAGAATAAACATCTACACCTGGTCCTGCAATATCAATCCCTCCGCCATCAGGATTAATTGAACTGTTGGAGAAAGAAGCAATTTGTAATTGGTTGTCTAAAGCAGCTACAGCCATAATTGAGGGGCAATTAGCGGGACGACCTACAGGACGGGAAAAACCAGGTCGATAACTCTCATTTCCAGCAGCAGCAATAATTAAAGTGCCTTGACTGAGGGCGCGTTTGGCAACAGCCTCATAAATCTGCGAGTAAGTATCTCCAGGACGGGTAGGCGCACCTAAAGACATTGAGATAATTTGACAACCATTACTAATTGCCCGATCAATACCAGCTAAAATACCTCCATCAGCCCCTGAACCTTGGTTACTCAAAACCTTACCGACAAATATTTCTGCATTATAAGCAATGCCATAACGCATAGGAGAAGATGGGTTAGGTGGATTTAAAAGTCCACAAGAAGTTCCAATACAGTGAGTTCCGTGACCTTGTAAATCTTGAACTTCTTCACCTCTAATAAAAGATTCACTGGTAATAGTGCGACCAGCAAAATCAGGGTGGGTTAAATCTAGACCTGTATCAAGAATTGCAACTTTAATACCTGAACCAGTATAGCGACTACTGACAACTTTAGTTGCTTGCAGTCCCCAGGTTGTAGCACCATCGGAAAATGCAGAAGTATTGAGTTGTTGCCCTGGCGTAACTGCACCATTACTCAAACTATTTACTAGATTGGTTACACCCTCTTTGTAACCTTGAAGATAGTTAGCCGTATCTCCGTTAATTACAATGCTTCCGATCGCATACATAATCTGTTCTGGTTCGACAGCTAATATAGGTTGTGGACCAGCTACAGCAGCATTAAGAGACTGTACTTGATTTGGATCTAAGGCAACTACAGCAACCCCTATATTACTAAGGGCAGAATCGTCGATATCTCTAACCCCCGTCGAGTCCCTTAATGCTGCTATTCCCGAACTTATATTTTCTTCAGGTAGAAGAACCAAATAACGACCAGTTGTTTCTATCGGTTTTATTGATGAACTATTACTCATGATCAATTTTTACCTTTATTTATGCCTCAATGAAATCCCCAAAGGATTTCATCCCTCTTAAAACCAATTCGTATCAGTGCAATTCCAGGTTTTTAGGAAAAAACTTTACAACTGTTTATATTGCAAAATCTGGTATCTGATCCTGATGGTAGCGGGCAATCTCAAACCGTAAGCGAATTTGCGTCACAAGCAGTCATCGGATCCTACAAATAACCTTGCAAGCTAAATTGAACTTACTAGAAAAAGGGCAGTCAGTGCTGCCCAAGGCAGCACTGACTGCCTACCTCTACAATGATTAGAATTTTTAGTATTTGATTATTTTATTTTTTGGAAGTCCCTAACTAAAGTGCGCCGTAACCCACCATTCTTTCTGCATCACTACAAATTGGAGATTTTTTTAATTGGAAGTCCCCAAAGGCGATCGCCTCATTTCAGTTGTTGAACGACTCATTATCATTCAACCGGACATGATATAAGTCCTGTTAGTCTGTCCTGCGAACAAAAATCTGCTCAAGCCAGTAAACCCAACCGCTTACCATTATCACGAGCCATGCGGATAAGATGCTGACGGGTAGTACGGTCAATACCGAAGCGATCGCAAAAGCGAGTCATCGTCTGAATATGCAGTGCTATCAATTGACCGCGAACTTGATTGAACTTTTTCTGACCAAAATATTTGCGAATAAGAACGATGAGTGGTGCAAACATGATGAGTGAACTCCTTTGTAGAATGTTTAGATTTATGTCTAGTTGTTAACTTCTGACAATTTCAGTTTGTCTTTTCTGTTCGGTTTGCACCAGTAAAGATAAAGGCGTTAAGCGCTAAGTTAAGTTTTGTAAAGAATGAAGCTCTAACTGAGTTCTGATAAGCCTTGGAGTATTTGGCAATTGGCAAATGCTCAACATAACGATGCTTAAGATGTATAAAACCTAAAGGATTCCAAGATATTGCTTTTAAGCCTGTAAAATTATTCTCAACTTAGCCTTAGCTTTGTCCTACTCAATGGAAAAGTACAAGCAAACACGCAGGCGTGGTGTTATTCTCAGTCTCCAAGGATTGCACAAGCTTCAGGAGGCTAAGCATTTCTTAGAAATTCAAGAAAATGATGGAGCCAGATTTACTCTGGAAGAATTGAGTTACCGCACGCAGTTAGCTCCTTTTACGGTATCTAAAGTGCTGGCGCGAGAAGAAGGAGTTGACAAGCAAAGCCTTGAGTATTTCTTCCGGGCTTTCGGTTTGGAGTTGAGTACAACCGATTATTGCAAGCCAAACACTGGAGAAGGTGCCAGCATTGGAGAAAATATTGCCCCTTCCCCATCATTGCTAGAAGAAACCTTATCACCCCATCACCAAGACTGGGGTGAAGCCGTTGATGTCTCCATCTTCTTCGGTCGCATAGACGAACTCAGTAAGTTAGAGTATTGGATACTTCACGACCGTTGTCGGTTGATTGCGTTGCTAGGAATGGGTGGAATTGGCAAGTCTTCGCTGTCAGTGAAACTGGCGACTCAAATTCAAGAGCAGTTTGAGTTTGTGGTGTGGCGAAGTCTCCGCAATAGTCCGCCTCTTAAAGATTTGCTCGCGAACTTACTGCAATTTTTTGCTCACGGTCAACCAATCAACTTATCAGAGAATATTGGCGATCGCCTGACCGAATTCATGGCACATTTGCGAGCGCACCGCTGTTTGGTCGTACTAGACAATGCAGAATCGATATTAGCAGAGTTAGACTCCTCTGGACACTATCAAACTGGTTATGAAGACTACGCACAACTCCTTAAGCAAATCGGAGAAACGGCTCACCAAAGCTGTGTGGTGCTGACAAGTCGAGAAAAGCCCCAGGAAATTGCAGCTCTTGAAGGTGAAACTTTACCAGTTCGGTCATTACACCTAACGGGTTTAAATGCTAGTGCAGCGCTAGAACTGGTGCGAACCAAAAGCTTTTTCTGCGGTTCTGATGCAGATTGGCAAGACCTAATTGCACATTACGCAGGTAATCCCCTCGCTCTCAAGATTATTGCTACCACAATCCAAGAATTATTTGATGGCGATATTACAGAATTTCGCGCTCAAGGTACGACTGTTTTTGGTAGTATTTATGACTTATTAGGACAGCAATTTCACAGGATTTCACCTTTAGAAAAAGACCTAATGTGCTGGCTAGCAATCAATCGCGAACCAGTCACTCTCACAGAGTTACGTGCTGATTTAGTCTTACCTGTCTCTTCAATGAAGCTTTTGGAAGCGTTGGAGTCACTTGGGAGGCGCAGTTTAATCGAAAAAAAATCAGTTCCACAAACCCCTGTGCAATTTACTCTCCAACCAGTGGTGATGGAATATGTCACCGATTATATTGTTCAACAGGTGTGTACCGAGATTGAAGAAATGGGTAACAGAACAAGCGAAACCGCAAGTTCTCCTGATCTGTTTATCCTCTTCAACAGCCATGCGTTGATCAAAGCTACAGCTAAAGACTATATTCGGGTTGCTCAAACTAAACTTATTCTCCAGCCTGTGATTGAGCAATTACTGCTGAGGCTGCGAAGCAAAGTGGCGATCGCAACTCATCTGACTCAGATTGTACATGAATTACGCGAGCAATCTCTCAAAAGATACGCGCACCTCACCACACTCGAATTAGAACCTGGGTATACAGTTGGCAACCTCATAAACCTGCTGTGTCAACTGCAAACTGATTTAACTGGCTACGACTTCTCTTACCTAACGATTTGGCAAGCTTATCTCCAAGACACCCCCCTCAGACAAGTAAACTTTGCCCATAGCGACTTATCTAAATCTGTATTTGCCAAAACTTTTTCAAGCCCCATGTCTGCTGTATTCAGCCCGAATGGTAAAATTTTGGCAACAGCTCACTCTGAAGGTCAAATTTGCTTGTGGGATGTCGCCACTGCTCAACAACTCATGAGCTGTCAAGGTCATTTGGGTTCTGTTTGGTGTGTTGCCTTTGCTCCGCAATGCTGCGCGAACACTCCAGAGGGCAGTATCCTGGCAAGTGGGGCGCAAGATGAAAAGATTAAGCTATGGGATGTCACAACGGGACAATGCTTGAAAACTCTGCAAGGTCATAAAGGGTGCGTTTTCTCCGTTATCTTTGCGCTCGACGGTAAAATATTAATCAGTAGTAGTGCAGATTGTACTATCAGGCTTTGGAATGTTGACACAGGAGAATGTACCCAAGTCTTGCATGGACATAATAGTGCAATCTTCTCTCTAGCTTTGAGCCCAGATGGTTGTATCTTTGCCAGTGGCAGTGATGACAAAACTGTCAAGCTTTGGGATGTGACTACAGGTCGCTGTATCAAAACCTTGCAAGGGTATAGTGATTGGATTAGGTCTGTTGCCTTCAGCGCTTCAGGAATGCTTGCTACTAGCGGTTTAGACCCCAGCATTTGGCTTTGGGACATAGATGAGGGTCATTGTGTCGGAACTTTGCAGGGGCATAGTAACGGCGTGCATTCGGTGACTTTTGTGGACGACGGCAATACCCTTGCTAGCAGTGGTTTGGATGGAACAGTTCGACTTTGGGATACCGCAACAAAGCAATGCATCAGAACATTCCAAGGACATACTAACGCAGTGTACGCGCTTGCCACGAACCCCCAAGGCACTCTGCTTGTCACTGGTGGTGATGACTTCACGATGAAACTATGGGATGTCGCAAGTGGAGAGTGCGTGAGAATATTTAGGGGAATGCATAACTGGGTTGCATCCGTTGCCTTTAATCCTACCCCTTTTGAAAAATCTTTCCTGATCGCCAGTGGTAGCTATGACCGAATTGTAAGACTTTGGAATTTAGACGGTGAGTGCCAAAGTTTGACTGGACATACTGATTTCATCTTTTTAGTTGTTTATAGTCCTGACGGTCGCATTTTGGCAAGCACAAGCGCTGACCATTCTATCAGGTTATGGGATGTACTGGAAGGTAAGTGCATCAAAGTCTTGCAGGGACATACAAGTATGGTGACAGGGGTTGCTTTCAGTCCAGATGCTTGTCTGTTGGCAAGTAGCAGCTATGACCGTACTATTAAATTCTGGGATATAGCAACAGGTGAAATTCTGCACAGTCACCCGGAACATGTTGCCATGTCTATCTCCTTCAGCCCAGATGGCAAAAAGCTAGCAGTTGGCAGTTTTGATGATGTCGCCAGAATCTGGGATTTAGAAACCTGGCAATCCTATCAAACATTCAAAGGACACTGCAGTTGGGTTTGGTGGGTTGCCTTTAGTCCTCAAGGTGATATGCTTGCGACTGGTAGTGCAGATGGCACTGTGCGGCTATGGGATGTGCAAACAGGAAAGTGTATTCATATAGTCCAAGCACATAAAAATTGGGTGTGGTCAATAACTTTCAGTCCCGATGGTAGTATGCTTGCAAGTGGCAGCAGTGACGGTACCATCAAACTCTGGGATGTAGCGACAGCTGAGTGCATTGCTACCTTGGAAGACCATCATATTTGGGTGATGTCTATTGCCTTTAGTCCTGAAGGTCATATCTTAGTTAGTGGCGATGGCAATGGTGCTATCAAGATATGGGATATGCAGACAAAAGAGTGCATCAAGACTCTGAGAGTAGAATGCCTTTATGAGAGCATGAATATTTACGGAGTAACAGGTTTGACCGAGGCACAGAAAGCAACCTTGTTTGCTCTTGGAGCAGTTGAACAGAAATAGTTTATCTGTTTTAAGACGTTGTACCAAATAACTGAAAGACGGAGCAATATGGAGTGAGTTGTAGTAAG
>NZ_CAWUDP010000115.1:0-29379 GCF_963920835.1 Scytonema sp. PCC 10023 | reverse complement strand
CGTTCGCGCAGCGTGCCCGCAGGGCTCAGCGTCTCCCCTTGGGAGAAGCTAACTTTACTCCCTTTTGGGAAGGCTCTACGGAGCAAAACCGTTATGCGTACAGGTGAGTCCAGTCCTGTTCGCGCAGCGTGTCCGTTCGGCCTCAAGCCGTGCCCGAAGGGCTCAGGACATAGGAGGGTTTCCCTCCGCAGGGAACTGGCTCTCCCGTTGGGGTGAACGAGTTGAGATGGTGAGCCAGTACTGAAGGAGGGTCTCCCTCCTTGGAGGTACATGGCGAACCCGTAAGGGTAATTGTCAAGCTCGAAAGTACATTACAAAAGTACACCGAATCCAGTAACCCCAAGGCGGTAATGGAGTAAGGCGACTAAAGGAGCCAGTGCGGTGGGCGGCTCTGCCGACTTGTAGCATCTGGCGTTCGCTCGTGTCGTTTTCCTCTCAGGTCGCGCATACTCGCTCGTTTCCCACATCCCGCGAAGTTTTATGAATTCTGCTGACACATTAGAATTTGGTCATACCCAGATTAACTCTCGAAGGTGATAAGCAGGTTTCGACTGCTGCGAAAGCGAGTTCAAAACTTAGATAAACAGCGACTTGGCTTTATGTAGCTCCTGTAGTTTCCGGAACCTCTCAAGAGTTTCCGACCCAGGTAGAGGAGTATAAACAACAAACCTTAAGTCTGGTGACTCCGCTGCCACAAAAGCAGTGTAATCAAAGATTAACCGCCCCACTATAGGATGCTCGTATTCTTTACGTCCAAAGGGTCTCCCAAATACATCGTGACGAGGCCACCACTGCCGAAACTCAGGACTGACCCGAAGCAAGTCTTCTATTAGTTCTATTAACTTTTCGTCTCCCAAGTAGCGGCTACAAGTGCTACGAAATTTTGCCAGCACGAACTGGGCATGGTCTTCCCAATCCACGAGTAGGCGACGATGGGCTGTATTGGTAAAAAAGAACCAGACGAAGTTGCGCTCCCGATGCGGCATCGCGCTAAAATCGCCAAACAAAATACTTGCAGGCTGGTTCCAAGCTAGAACATCCCACCGTCGCCCTGTCATGTAAGCTGGACCTGCGCCATAATGATCCAGTATCTGCTGGTGTACTGAGCTAATTATCTCCTGCTGTGTATCAAGCTCAGGCGGGGGTTGCTGGAGCGCCAGCATAAATAGATGTGTTCTTTCCTCTGTAGTCAGTTGCAGCGCGCGAGCCAGACCCTCCAAGACTTGTGCGCTCACACGAATATCGCGTCCTTGCTCCAGCCAGGTATACCATGTTGTACTTACAGAAGCCAGTTGAGCCACCTCTTCGCGGCGCAAACCCGGTGCGCGTCGGCGACCACTGGGAAAGCCGAACTCTTCAGGAGAAAGACGAGCACGGCGCGTCTGCAAGAAATCTTTCAGTTCCCGAAGTCTTTGCGCGTCATCCATTAAGCTTTGCCTGTGCCTAAACCTAGTAGAATTTATACCATTATAAATGCTCTCTGGTACTGTCATAAATATCTTGTTACGTTGAATACAGCAGTTGCCCTGCATTGACCAGATCTAAATTAAGCAACAGATGAAAATATTTTTAACCGGAGCCACTGGTTATGTCGGCAGTGCCATTGCCCAGAAGTTGCTGGCAACCGGACATCAAGTTCTTGGGTTGGCACGTTCCGACAGTGCTGAAGCTAAGTTACGCCAACGGGGTATCGAGCCGCATCGCGGGGATTTATCCAATACCCAAAGCATTGAACAGGGTATCCGAAAAGCAGATGCTCTCATTCACGCAGCGGGTAATCAGCCAGCAGTCGAGCCAGGACGCGGTGTAGTTGCCGCTACAATCGACCAGAACGATTTGTCATGGCAAAATGATTTCTCCCGAATGTGGGCAACAGAACGCAATGTTGTTAATGTTATCTTGAATGCGCTTGAAGGCTCAGGAAAGCCATTCATCTTCACTAGCGGCTCATTTGTGGTAGCTGACCTGGCGAATGGTGACGCAAGTGATGTTGTTTACACCGAGGAAATGCCATTTGTTCCTCCATCCTTCATGGCTCCTCGTGTCGAAACTGAAGAATTTGTGCGATCTGCTACCAAGCGCAATATTCGCAGCATTGTCCTTCGCCCTGGTATGGTATTTGGTCATAACGGTGGTTGGCAAGTTCTCCACCTTCTTGAACGAGCAAAAGGATTGCAAACTGTCCCCTACATCGGTAAGGGGGAGAACATTTGGTCTACGGTGCATGTTGATGACCTAGCAGATCTCTACAGTCTTGCTTTAGAGCAGGGTTCCCCTGGCTCGTTATTCAACGCTGCTAGCGCAGAGGTGAGTGCCAAAGCTCTGGCTGAAGCTGTAAGTCACTCTACTAGCTTGGGCGGCAAGACCGAGAGTTGGACGATGGAGCAAGCATCTGAAGTTTGGGGACCAGTTGTCGCCAAGATTGTTGCAACGAACAGCCGTGTAGCCGGAACTAAGGCGCGACAGGAACTTGGCTGGAATCCACACCGACGTACAATCCTTGATGATGTTGAACACGGCTCTTACCGCTCGTAAGTCCGCTACCCAAGCAAATTAATTAAAAGTTTAAAGGAATTTGGAGTAATACGTATGGATCTTCAGCTTAAAGAAAAACGTGCTCTAGTAACAGGTTCCAGCAGTGGTATTGGTGAGGCAATTGCTAAAAGCTTGGCTAAAGAGGGCGTTGCAGTTGTTGTGCAGGGCCGGAATGAAAAGGAAGCTAACCGGGTTGTCGAAGAGATTAGCTCACAGGGCGGTATAGCCTATGTCGTGCTGGGCGATTTAAGTACAGACGATGGCGCTAGCCAAGTAGCGGAGGGAACGCTGGTGGCTTTAGGAGGCGTAGACATTTTAGTAAACAATGCTGGAGCTTACCCTGACCACGGTTGGGATGCTACCCCGCAGGACTGGATGAATTTTTACAACACTAATGTCATTTCTATGGTGCGGATGATCCAACATCTGGTACCACAGATGAGACAACTAGGCTGGGGACGAATTATCCAGATCGCAAGCTGTGTTGCCACGCTTCCTCAAGCGGACCAGCCCGATTATGCTGCTACCAAAGCGGCTAACGTAAATCTAACCGTCAGCTTGTCCAAGGAATTAGCTCTGACGGGAATTACAGTAAATACAGTTAGCCCTGGGGGCTTTTTGACTCCCGGAGCCGAACGTAGGATTCGTCAGTACGCCGAGAAGCAGCAGTGGTCCACAACCGAGTGGACCGAAATCGAGTCGCGATTTGCGCGAGAGCTATTGCCTAATCCAGTCGGTCGCCTCGGACGTGTGGAAGAGGTAGCCGATCTCCTAACGTTCGTTGCTAGTCCCCTAGCTGGGTACATCAATGGTGCAAATATCCGAATTGATGGCGGTACCGTTCCAACAATTAATTAACGGTTAGTAGTAAGCCTAAACTGCCTAAAGTCTGTTGGTGTGTAATCAAGTCAAAAGAAAAATATCTTAAGAAAAGTCAGCAAAAGAGGTAGCCTTATGTCACTTGAAAATCAAAAAGTTGTAGTCGTTGGAGGGACATCTGGCATTGGTTTAGCTGTTGCCAAAGCTGCTGTTGTGCAAGGAGCCAGTATCGTAGTTGCCTCTCGCAGTCAAAAGCGGTGCGAGCAAGCTGCGTCAATAATTGGGGGAGATGTTAAGGCATATACTGTTGATGTGACGGAGGAAGATTCTATTCAGGCTTTATTTGACCAGGTGGGGGAGTTTGACCATCTAGTGACTACCCCTGGTGACCCGATTACTTTTAGCTCTTTCTTGGATGCTGATATGACGCTTGTTACACACCAATTTGCTGTGAAATTCTGGGGGCAGTACCTCTGCGCGAAGTACGGGGCAAAGCGTATTAAACCTCAAGGTTCCATCACCTTTATGTCCGGCGGCGGTCGTCAAAATAAGGGAAACTCTACTTTAGCTAGCATTAATGGAGCAATAGACTCTCTTGGTAAATTATTGGCGGTTGAACTAGCTCCTATTAGAGTAAATGTAGTCAGACCAGGGTTGGTGAAAACCGACGTATGGAATAACTTCTCCCAAGCAGAACGGCTTGATATGTATAAAACCGTTGGGGAGAAGTTGATGGTAGGGAGAGTTGGAACTGCTGAAGACATAGCAGAAACTTATTTATATTTCCTCTCCAATAGCTTTACAACTGGAGTGGCAATAGATGTTGATGGTGGCGCTTTGTGAGATACCAAAGTAATTACCAAGGGGATTTTTATATCACTAACAATTAAATGATGATATCAGCTGGGGGAGCCTTACGCCCAAAGACAACTACTCTGGGAGGAATGGCACGCTCGATAAGAGCGATCGCTAACAAAGAAATCATGCTGTTGCCGCCATTTGACGTAGTACGGCAGGTTGCTGCATGAGTGGATGGATAAGCTTTGGGGCGACGTTTACGAACTCTTGGTTCACTCCGCCCTGGGCGATCAGGTACTGACTTGTGGATAATAATTTTTAGTAACGTCCGATAAATTTTGTGGCGTTTTGTTGCAGAAGTAACTAATAATGCCGGAATAAAATTATCGCTCTCGGATGACCAGTTCCCTGCAAGGATAAGCGTAGAGGTGGCACACCGTAAGTTGTACCCGCTTTCCACATTAATGAAAGTGGCAAATTGTAAGCTAATAAATAAATATAAATTTCTTTGCTTACCATTTGGGGAGTTTTACCCCGCAATATCTCCATACCTAAAGTTGTTTTTAGATGTTTAAAATTTAGTTCGACATCCCAACGCTCATCATAGAGTCCGACTAGTTGTAATGTAGAATAAGTTTCTGCATCCAAATTAAAAAATATCCCAGTTTTCTTGTGGGATGGGCTTCTAGCCCGTCCCATAAATTGGGGGAACCAGGATGCCCACCCCACAAGTTGGATAATTTATTTCTTGGAAATTCCATATCTTGTTGACTCACTGTTTAGGTAGTTGCGTCTAAAGTCCGTTTCATAACGTAGAGCGCATGCGTTTTGTTGCCGAATTCCCTAGGTGGTGTTTTGCGTGTCACCTCGAAACCTATTTTCTTCCAAAAAATAAATCCTGGCTCGTTCTCTTCAATAACACATAGCATCACCTGCTGCGCTCCATGGGCTAATACCCAACGCTCAAAAACCCTATAAAACTTAGAGCCTAAACCTTTGCCTCGCTGTTGGGGAGCAAGCATCATCAACCCCACCCACCAGCTGCTTTCATCAGGGTAATGCCGGATTGCTTCAATTAATCCCACCAAGACGTTGTGCGCGTCGAAAAGACCAAACATAAATTTGTCTTGCAAAGTTTTCCCTTCAGGAACAGCGAGAAATTCCTCACGAGCGGCAGACGGTGAGGGCGGATGCCCGTCTGTAAGATAAGCAAAGTCCGCGCACTCCTCATAGAGTTGCTGAAGAACTTCTTCATCATTTGGCTTTAGTCGCTTTACTGTGTAGCCAGAAAGTTCCAGCGCAAAACCTGTAGAACTGTCTATACTCATCATTCAAGATGATATAATCTAATATTGGTAATTATAATTATTCTTGCCTAGGGGGTGATACCTATGATGACATTCAGCAAGCAAGTAACTATCGCTACAGTCTTAGGAGATTCATCATGGATATTCGCCCCATTAGCCGCGAGGAACTGGAAGCCTTCGCTAATTTCAGTGAGCAAGCTGATCTAAACGAGCATTTTCTCAATTATTTGAGAGATATGTGGGATGAAGGCTACGTTCGCCCTGAGTGGTGTTTTGTCGCTGAAGAAGCAGGATTCGTCGGGCGTATTGTTTACTGGAGTTTACCATCACTCGGCAAGCCTTTCATCTGTGATTTTTTGGAACTCCCTTGGAACGCCAACTATCTTGAAGTCGGCACACAGCTTTTACAACAAAGCTTGACACAGTTGCACCTTCATGATAATGACAGTATGGAGTATCAACTCGATATCCCATCACCCTACTCCACATACCTCGAAAAACGAATTGATCTGCTGGAAAACTTTGGATTTTCTCTAAAAAGGGAAACGATTCGCTTTGAGTGGAAAGATACTCAGACTCAGATCACGCCATCAAATCGGCTGACTTTCCGTTCGCTTAATGAGGTTGGTGAAGATGCTTTCATTTATGCCATGATGCAAGTATCGTCACAAACTCGCGATCGCTCCATTTTGCATGAACAGGCTAGACTGGGTTTAGAGGAAGAAGCAGTGCAACGCTTTCATACGTCGAAGGCTTTCAAGTACAAACCGATGTGGTGGCAACTAGCTTACACCGAAGACGGTACTCTTGTTGGTTTGATTATGCCAGCAGAGAATGATGGTGGACCAATCATTGCATTTATTGGTGTAGTCCCTGAACACCGGGGACAAGGCTACGTTAACGATTTGCTACAGCAGGGAACCCTCACCCTTAAGTCCAACGGTGCTGTACGCATCCGTAGTGATGCTGATGTTAATAATGCAGCGATGGTTCGCGCCTTTCAACGCGCTGGGTACAGACAGTTTGTCTCTAGAAGAGAATACTGCTATTCAATAAACAAGAGTGCAAAAGTCCAAAAAAAAGAATAATTAACCACAGATGGACACAGATGAACACAGATAAATAACTAGTGTTCATCTGTGTGTATCTGTGGTTTTGTCTATCTTTAAATCATACTTTTGCAACAAGTCTAATGAGGAAAGGTTGCTTTTATTCGTTTTTACTCCCTTGTTTAAAAAAGCTATGGATAGCCGAAAAATCTTTTTCACCTAGCCCTTGCTGCATTGCTAAACGATACATTTCTTTGACAATACTGGTAACTGGTATTGCCACACCAGCCTCATTCGCTGCGATCGCTACCATGTGTAAGTCTTTCTGCATCCATTGTAAAGGAAATTCCGCTTCATAATCTTCGAGTTCAAGCATTTGTTTCTTTGTTGATAAAAAGGGTGCAGCTACTGCTCCTCCCAGCAAAACTTTGAGCAACATCTCTTGTGAAATACCCAAAGCTTGCCCTAATATTACTGCTTCGGCAAATGCTGCCATTGATGTACCCAGTAATAGGTTATTTGCTAGTTTTAAGGAAGTTCCCATCCCACATTCTCCAACATGAATAAACCTGCTTCCCATAGCTTCAAATAAAGGTTGGCAAGTTTTCACATCGGTTGCATTTCCTCCTACCATAAATACTAATTCTGCTTTTGAAGCCTGGTTTTTAGAGCCAGCTACAGGAGCATCCAAAAACCTGACTTGCTTGCTTTGAGCAGCCGTTGCCATCTGACGTGAAAATGAGGGATGAACTGTGCTGCAATCTACCCATAAAGCATTTGGTGCAAGGTTATCTAAGAAGCCATTTTCTCCAAGTGCTACATCCATAAGAGCTTCTGGATTTGCCAACATGGTGAAAATAATCTCAACTTGTTTTGCTACAGCTCCAGGAGTAT
This sequence comes from Scytonema sp. PCC 10023, assembly GCF_963920835.1. Lineage (NCBI taxonomy): Bacteria > Bacillati > Cyanobacteriota > Cyanophyceae > Nostocales > Scytonemataceae > Scytonema > Scytonema sp. PCC 10023. The sequence continues at coordinate 21,977 of NZ_CAWUDP010000115.1, read as the reverse complement.
CTGCCCATAAAGCCCCATTCTTGATAAGAGAGGTAGCTTTGTCTTGGGTACGATTGAAAATAATTACTTCATAACCATTAAGAAGCAGATTAGCCGCCATCCGACTTCCCATAATTCCCGTGCCAATGAAACCAACTTTCATGCTCATCTCCATTGCGTTGCCAATACAATTTACCAATGGGAATAATGGAGACGCATTAACAAATGATAAGAAAAAAGTTTTATACTGTACGTTTTAGTCGGGATAGGGATACTTCTGTAATTCCCAAGTAGGAAGCAATATGATATTGCGGTACTCGTTTAACTAAGTCGGGATATTGTTTGACAAAATCGAGATACCGCTCAGTAGCTTGTTGTTGCAATAAGCTTCTGGCTCGGAGTTCTTTTCTTATGAGTAACCACTCTGCTAACTTTCGCCCCAGTCTGTCAAATATTGGGTGTTGGTCAAATAGAGCTACAAAGTCGCTAAAGCTTGCAGTTAAAAGCATCGTCGGCTCTAGAGCCTGAACACCATATACGATAGGTAAGTCAAGGTTATAAGCCGCGAGGGAACCTGCAAAAGTGTTTTCAGCAATAAATGCTTTGTTTGATTCCATCCCATCGTCTGTAATGTAGTAGAAACGAAGTAGCCCACTACAGACAAAGTAGAGTTCTTGAACCCTCCCCCGTTTAGAAAACGGGGCGGTACGGCCACATCCTCGACTGACTTTTTGCTCGATTCAGCTATCTGGTCAGAGATTAGCAGCTCGTTGAAGACCCGCTCCGAGGGATAATCAGCCTTCCTGCTTTGGGACTCGCTTACTTGCTCGCGGGTTAGATAACGTTGCCATGCCTCCAACAGGACTGGTTCCAGCCCCGGATACTCGCGTTTGACATCCTGCAATGACAACTCGTTCTGATTGACAGATCTACTCAGAAAAGCGCTGAACAAATCACGATGATGCGCCGGAATTCCGGTTAGATCACGGTGAACTCGCTCGGACAGCGATTTTTTGATGCGAGTACCGTCCAAATGAGTTTGGGAGAGCGCGGTTTTTTGAGTAGAGAACTTGATAACTGAACCGCCAGCCTTTTCAGCTTTACGAATCAGTTCTGATTGTACAAATCCAGGGGATTTGGCAGAGATGGCTTTACCATATCTTTTTTGCCAACCCTTAACACTTACATTTTCAGTTTTGATGTTCTTGCCATGCCTTAGAATCTCGTTAACAACACGATGATTTTGGGATTTGGCATACGCTGTTTTGCGACGCTCTAATTCATGTTTCTTTAGAGCGGCTTTGCGGTAATTAGCGGACTTCTTCCACTGGCGTTTACCTTTTTTAGGTTTGCCTTTTTTGACAACGGTTTTACGTCCTCTGCGTGCTTTAAAATCTGGTTCATAATTATTAGGATTACTGGCACGTTGAGAACGTTGCATTTTACGTTGCAAGGCTACAATCTCATGTTGAAAATTTGGGACGTTTTTAGCAAACGGTAATAGGTCGGCGTGGTCGTCTCCAACGTATGCAATGTTACTGACATTCAGGTCTAACCCGATCAAGCCATCACAGACGTAGTTGTTAGGTTTCTGAAACGGCAGACCTTCATTTACGAGTTGAACATACCAACGTCGCTTGCCATTCAGTAAACGCCATAATACGCGAACGTATTTGATTGGAGAAGTTAAACCATGTTGAATGACTGGGTTGAATGGGTTAATAATTGCCCGGAGTTTTAGGTTTCCCCAAACAATAGACTCATCTTTCCACCTAATACCTTGCTTATTAGTCTTGCCTTCCATCGACCGGAAACGAGTTGGTACTTTGTAACGTACCTTTTTAGCTTGTCCAAACAGGACTTTTTCGCTTGTGGTAAAGGCGCGAGTAGCTAGTTTCTGCTGGGTATTAGAATCAACTTTTTGGGCTATCCACTTTGATTTGTTGGCTACTATCGTGGCGTACGCTTGTAGTTCATATTCCGAGTATCTGTAAAGGATTCTTGCTTGGGTAAAAGCATCATTACGTTTTTTCTTCTGGTTTTTGGGTATTTTTTTAGCTGCTTTGTATAGCTCGGAGTTACGGACTAACTCCATCCTTGCCATAGCTTCATTCAACAGTGCATTATATAGTTGCCTACCTGCTTGAAACCGAGATAGTAACTCTGATTCCTGCTTGCTATCTACTATTAAGGGTACTTCTGTTATGAAAGATGGGCTCTTACTCCGACCCATTTAAAATCACCTCCTTGAAAATGCTTGTTGTACTGCTATCATAATACTACGTTACTGTTAGTTATTCCGGAAAAAATAACGTCACGGCAGATAAATCTGCTCGTGTCGTCTTTCCGCCCCGATATAAATACCGGATGAGGTCAATTCCTTTAATTCCTTGACACTTATCCTTTGGGGCTACCAGACATCCCGCGTTTCATAGGTGTACTTTTGCTCCAGGTAGAAGAATGTATTCTTGTTTCTGAGCAGTTTTCACTTGAAAATTTGATGCAAGTAGGTTCCACTCTTGTTCTGCTAAATCAACCCACTTAACTAGGGCTGTTCGCATTTGTTGATATAGAGTAAAAGATAACGCCGTATTCATAAAAACTTAAATTTTTTACATGTGCTGAGTTTCCAGTCCTGAGTTCTGAGTAAGCACGTCTTACGACTCAGGACTCAGAACTGATCACTCAGGACTAATTAGAAATTGGCACATTATTAAATGCCGCTGTGTCTGGCACAAACACGTCTAAACTGTTAACACCGTCGGGAATCCTTAACCAAACATAGGCATCAGCTGAGGCATTGGGACGCAAAGAAAATAGACCAACACTACCCGTTGAGCGCTGCAAGTTAACTGCTTTATAGGTTTCGCTCGTATCAGGATTACGGGCTGTTGTACTACCAACCGATATAATCTCACCGCCACCAACTCCATCCGAAGCAAGACGACGGATACGCATCTGCACATTCACCACATCACGATTGGCAGTTTCTGGATCTTTAATGCGCTTTACTGAAAGTAACTCCACTTCCGCCTTTTTACCAAAAGCAGGCTGTACAAATTCACCAGGTTTAATAGCAGCACCACTGCCAGCTTTTGATTGTGGCGTTGAAGGTGATACGGTTTCAATGTCAGTTGTGGGTTGTGCCGTTTTATCTCCAAATGAAGACGTTTCCAGTGGACTAGGCGTGATTTTAGGAGGAGCAGTACTGGTTTCTACACTGGAAGTCTTTTGGGTGGAAGTCGTGGCGTTACTCTTACCAGCATTAGCAACATTCAGCGTCTGTTGCAGGGTAAAAACTTGGTAAGCGGTATAACCACTGCATAATAAAGCCAAAGTCGAGAGTAAGACAGCTACACTAGATAGGAATGTACTCACAGTGTAACCTCTACATCGTGTTTCTGCATACACAAGTTTGTCAATCTTTCGATTTTGTCATGCCATGAGTACATTTGGTGAATGACTTGCATACTAGTTGTCTAAGTTACGAGTGTACTGCGTCAGTCATCATACCGATATACTTTTATCTTCGGAAAGAGGTTTATGTTTCTTTAACCAAACTTATTATTAACTTCAGCAATCTCTTAAAAAGACGAAGTTCTTAAATATACCTTTGTTTCAAAATCTAGCTCAGGTCGCTTTCACTGACATCCACAATTTTGACTTTATCTCCTTGATTTAAAATTTTTCCTGCTTGTGATACGGGTATATTTGTATTCACGCTCAACCTGAAGAAATGATTAAAACGGGTTGGCGTTGTCCAAGGTGGTAAAGACTCTTTGCGCTTAGCGACAAATATCTTCTGAAAATTGGTTGTTAGTTTCCCTGTCTGAGAATCTCGTGCGGGAACAATGCAACGCTGACAAGGATTTATCCCTTCAAACAAGACTTCTCCCACTTGAAACTGCACAAAACGCCCAGTCTCTGTAAATAATTGGTCTTCCCAAAACGGTGGAACTCCACCAATCTCTATATTCGCTCGCATACGGAGTCGCATTTCATCGACACTGACTTCAGGAAACCAGGAAGCGACTTCTTCAAGTGTGCCTGTGCTAATCACAGTGGGTCCTTTGGCATTAGTATCGTCTGGGAAGCCATTTATGGTGTTTTGCACAAATTTAACTGCAAAGCCAAAGTAATCACTTAACCAGGCTTCCAGAGAGGTTCGCTCATTATCAACGTGAAAAATAGCTTTTTGGTCAGTTGCTTGAATGTGTAACGAGAGTGTTTTAAATTCAGCATCAAACGCCGATCGCAGCAAGTGAACTTTGGCATTGCGCTTTCCATTGACAAAATGGCCTTGCTCATCAAATAGGGCAAACTCTCGGTCATGCTGGAGTGCGCCGCTTTCAAGAATTTTTGCTTGATTGACATCAATTCTGTCGAGAGATTTTATCGGGTAAATAGAAATCGCTGCAAGGTAGGGTGACATAAGCAATTCAAAATTCAAAATTCAAAGTTCAAAATATGCCCTACGAGCATACTACGCGGAGTGTGCAACTCCGATCCAGGAGGCACAAAATGAAGAAAACCAGTGCTAGCAAGTAGTTTTTGGGATTAACATATAGCAAGCTGGGGCGAATTGATGAAGCCAATCAAGCATCCCGTCGTGCGTTAGAGTTATCACAGCATTATCAAGCTTCACGACGACAGACTGTAGTAAGAAATTAACACTCACGAATCATAATTTAATAGTTGGTAATTAATTTATGCAGTACGTCAATCTTGGCAAAACCGGATTAAAAGTGTCGCGTTTGTGTCTTGGCACTATGACTTATGGCTCGCGTGAATGGCGAGAATGGGTGCTGACGGAGGAAGAAAGCCGTCCATTTATCAAACGCGCCTTAGAATCGGGAATAAATTTCTTCGACACTGCCGATATGTACTCACTAGGCGTCAGTGAGAAGATTCTTGGGCAAGCCTTGAAGGACTTTGCTAGAAGAGACCAAGTCATCATTGCGACTAAAGTTTACAATGCGATGGGTGATGGTCCTAATGATAGGGGACTGTCGCGTAAGCACATCTTTGATAGTATTGATGCCTCACTACAAAGACTGCAAACAGATTATGTAGATTTGTACCAGATTCATCGCTGGGACAATGAGACACCGATTGAGGAAACTCTTGAAGCACTGCATGATGTCGTCAAGTCTGGAAAAGTCCGTTACATCGGTGCTTCTAGTATGTACGCTTGGCAGTTTGCGAAAGCCCTTTACACCGCTGATCTACATGGCTGGACTCGCTTCGTCTCCATGCAGAACCATTACAACTTGGTTTACAGAGAAGAAGAGCGAGAGGTGCTTCCTTTAAGTCGGGCTGAGGGAATCGGGATCATTCCTTGGAGTCCTTTAGCGCGGGGTTTTTTGGCTGGTAATAGGCAAAAGGAAGGCTATGGTGAAACTGTGCGTGCCAAAACTGATGACTTTGCCCATAACCTTTACTACGATGAAGGGGATTTTGAAATTGTTGACCGAGTTGTAGACTTAGCAAAAGCAAGAGGTGTCTCTCCAGCACAGATTGCCCTTGCTTGGTTGTTGCATCAACCAGGCGTCACTGCTCCGATTATTGGTGCTAGCAAGTTGCACCATTTGGAAGATGCGATCGCAGCTTTGGATATCAAACTCGACGACAAGGAACGCGCTCATCTGGAAGAGCCTTACAAACCACATCCCGTTTTAGGGCATCGTTGAATACATCAGTTTTTAGCACTGATGAATCAATTTGCAGGCTGTTTCCACAGAGCCTTACCAGAGTTTGATTTTTATTTTTCCTCCGCTTAGAGTCACGAAAGAGGGATATGTTTTGACAAATGGAAAGCGAGTAACCCATGCAATTAGGGGAATACGTCGCTTTGATACTTTTGATTCAAATCCTGTTACTAAATATTTATACTTGGTAACAGGATTTGAAATGATGGCGTAATTACTTTGTAACACCTTTATGTTCCAGTCAAATTTTCCTATCTCTACCACTGTAAGGCTTTTGGATTTGGCACTGAAAACGAGTCTAAAGTCCAGTTATTAATTCATCTTGATATATAGTAATCCTATTTAATTTGTGAGAATTGAAAGCCACAGATCCCCGACTTCTCAAAGAAGTCGGGGATCTTGTTTCTCACGAATGATTTAGGATTGCTATAGTAAGCTGTTATCCAAGTTCATATCTCCAACTAGCTTCTTTCCCTGACAATGCGAATTCCCTCCCAAGCTGGTATCCTTCCTGAACATCGTTCATCTAGTAATACCAAAAAGGTATATAGATCCAAAATCTCATCTCTTTTAGTTGCATAGTCGTCACTGTTTACACCTTCACTCTGTTGATCAGTTAACTTTAATTGCGCTTCATTTTTTTTATAGCTAGCGTCTTCTTGAGTTAATAGCCAGTCAAAGATAGTAGCAATGAACAACAAGTAATAGTAACTATTTTCAAGATTTTTACTACAAATAGAATTAATATCAAATTGTAATTTATTATATTTTATTTGAGCTTTTTTTAGTTCATTTTCATTTGATTTTACCTTATCAAATAGTTCGTTATGAGTAGATTTATAAGTATTAAATTTCTTTTTTTTCGTCAAATAATCCTTTTCAAGAATATCAAAATTACTTTCTAGTATACCTACTTCACTTTCTGCTTTTTGAAGCTTGTGTTTTCCACTCTCTATATATGTATAATGTATAATATCATCCCAAGCGTCATCATAAAGACGTAGATATGTTTCCCAAATTTTGTTATTTTGCGAAACCTCTTCTTGTATTTGTTGAAGTTTTTTTTCGGTTTCCAACAACTTACTTTCACTCTCATTAAGCGCACGTTGAGCCTCAGTTATCATACTCTCTGAAAGAATAGAAGTGTTTTTTTCTTTATCAAGAACATCGGCTATAGCTGGTTTAACAATGTTGTTAAGGGTACTGTTATCCACAACACAATTAATGTTAAAAGCATAAGTAAAATCAATTTTGTTGAAAATTTGCTCTGTATGTTTAAGGATAGTAGGAGAGGTAACTGCAAAAAGGGCTTTAGAAAGTTTAAGAAGATAATTATCATTAATAGCCTTTGCATTCTCACGAATATTTTTGGCAAGGAGAACGTAAAGTACTTGATTAGAGTCAAAAACATTGGCAAGGGAACGAACAGTATCAAAGTCATGCCGACAGTAACTATTTAAATGTTCTTTCCATGATTGCCACTGAGTTTGTTCTATTCCCGCAATTACCTTCTTTTCTCCATCTGTGCACCAGCATCCTACTTGTGCTTCCGTAAGTGGATACTCCTCTACTTCAGTTAAAGTAGGCAATCTATACCTAAAACCCAGTACCGAATACTGCTCAGTTAACCAATCACAAAACTCTTGTGCATAACTGGCTCTTACCCCAACAATTGGTTTTTTTGCCTCTCCGGGTGTAAATCTATCACTTGTCCAATGCTCTGGTTGGCGATGTTCTCCTGATATCAGCTTTTCATCAATAAAAAGCTGATATTCTGCACAGGTTATATAGTTCATGTCAATTTCGGCATTCTCATCAATTCGCAATAGATTCTTCAATCGCCGAGATAGCAATACACTAGCTGCTAAATTAAATCTTTCGTTCATCGACTTTCTAAATCAGCCTCTAACCTTTCTTCAAGTTGTTGTCTAACGTCTGAATCTACGCTTAAACCTTCTTCCAAACAATCATAGGCAAGTGCCATAGCTTCAACTGAAGGAGATGGCATAGCTAAGACTGTATAAATCAGGTTACTAGCATTACTTTGAGCAGCATAAAGACGGATGGTTTCAGCCCACCAAGAATTATGAATATTTGTAATTAATAGATTTTCTTGGTTAGATTGCTTAACCTGAACTGCTGCTAAATATTCTTGAAAACTTAAGTGAGCAAATTCATAAACCCCTAACTCCTTTTCCACTAACAATCCGTTAATATCTCGAACTTGCTGAAAAAACTCCTCTGGCTTTACCCCACTGCCAACTACCGTTACCAATATATCTTTGCTCAAAGAAACTCCATCTGAGAGCTTAAACTCACGAGTTTTCTGTTGCATTAACCTCAGTGCCAGCACTTGCAATACAGTTTGCTTTTGGGTAGCTGTTAGTGGATCAAGGATGTTTTTTGCTCTTAGACGCTTTTCTAGTAAAACTTGACAAATTTCCTTGTAAAGCTCAACTCGTTTTCCGGGAAGGGCACTACCGCGACGGTGAACTGTGGCAATCATCGTCAGTAATAAAGGATTAAGTGCCATAGCCGCTAGGGAAGTACTGTTCTTAATGCGATTAATTAAATCATCAGCCTGTTGCTTAGCTTCTTCCCTCACTCCCAAATCATCTTCCCCAGCACGACTCATAACCTCTGTTTCAAAGTACCAGTTCTGAATAAACTTTTGAATCTGGTTAAGACTGAAAGGTTGTACCTCTAAAACCGTTACTTCTTGTTGCAATTGCGCATTTTTATAGCCGAATGGTCGAGAAGTTAAGATAAAGGCAGTGTCATGGTATATCTGCATTTGTTCTTTTCAGGGTCTTTATTTTCTGTCATGGTCTAATCTCGGTGGTTCTCTTTGATGTCAAGGAAATTAAACGCCTACAATTCACAGAAAAACAAAGTGAGTTAATACTTAACTGTCCTTAGTTTTTTGCCAATCTTCCAAAGCACCAATTACAAAACTAGCTGCAGGATGGTTAAGAAATTACTCAAAAGCTTGAACACCACCTGCCTTTAGCGCACTGATGATTCGTTCTGCCAAAGTGGGGTTATTCTCAATGTGCTTAATAGTTTCGGCTGCTACTTGCATCTTTCCCATAGTTGTATCAGTAGAATAGGACTTATCCAATTGTTCAAGCAGTTTTTGAATTTCTGCTGCTGCTTCAACAAGGTTTTGCTTCTCTCCAGCAGTGTAATAATTTCCTTGGATATAGTTGCCTTGAATGCGCTCGTTATAATTGCCGCTACCCATGTGAATGACGCGTTTATCAGCCATATCAGATTTTTGTTCCTTTGGTTAAGTAGTTGTCGGGTTATTAGAAAATGAAGTTTTAGAATTATTTCCGATTTAATTGTTGGAATCAAAGATTCTGGGATCTTATTTCAATCAAAATTATTGCAACCAAACTTAAAAGCATCAGCATAATTCCTCCCTGCACCGATAGCGTCATAAAAACCCTACCAATTACCCAATGACACTGTAGTCCAGTTTTGGCACCAGTAAATTTGGTACCCCTTAACTTAGCATTAGTAAAGTCTACACCTGGAAGATCTGCGTAGCTAAAATTTGCACCCGTTAGATTTGTACCTCTAAAAGAACGTCCTTTAAGATTTTGACCGGAGAAGTCCTGGAGCATGACTAGGCTGGGTAGGGGTTTGTATTTATTATGCTTTGATACAAGTTGAGTATGTAGTTTTCCGGTTTTTTAGGCAATACTGCTCTTTTCTGGCTAAGGTTTACTGGTGATATTTGGCAGATTTTGATATGATGTCCGGCAAATTACCCATAATTACAGAACCCCACCCCTAACCCCTCCCCGCAAGCGGGGAGGGGAATTTTGGCGTAGCCACTCATCGGGGTGGGGTTTTCCAGGATTTGTCGGTAATTGAGCGGACATGATATGAGAGAGGCGATCGCCTCTCTCTGTTTTACTTGGTAACCAGGATCGGGGCTGCCAAGACTGTCATCCTCGGTGTCAGTATTTGTATTGTGGGCGCACTCCTGTTGATGCAGCAGATATCTGCCTTCCGTGAGCTGGTTTGTCTAAATACACAAGCCAGGCGGATCTCAGATTAAGTAGTCGTCATGAACTGCGTACACTCAACAGACAAGAAAAATTTTCTAATCTCCCCCTGCTGTGGGCGCTTTTTAAAGCTAAACTTCATGAAATTCAGAAGTTTACAATCAAAGAGGCAATTGGTTTGAATTACTTGTACAAGCTGCGATACTCCCAAGGCTTGACAAATTTAGCATCACTCCAAACTCCTCGCCGACTGTCTCTTGCTTGGATTTCGGCTTGTTGAATGATGTCTTTACTGGGACACTTGTTTAAATAAGAACGGTAAACAAGCGCTAACCCCTCTCTGACTAATACTTCTTGGATAAAAGTCCCATCAGACAAACGGACTTCAGCCACTTTGCGCCCGTAGCGATCGCTGTCAACAATATTCAATTTAACGCGATCGCCTCCTTGTTTCACGAGTTGCTGTACTCGTTGTTGCGCCTTCGCACCCCAATCAAATTGATCGCGCGCCACGGAACTTTTACTTTGCTTTTCCTTTTTGGTATGCGCGATTTCCGGTGCATCTACACATGCAAAACGGACATTGACATTCTCTCCCTTAGAGTCTTTCACCGCGAGAGTATCGCCATCACTAACTCTTTCGACTAAGTCACCAGAGGGAAAAATTCGATCACAGCCGATCAAACCAAAAATGAGGATAGCTGCACAAAGCCAAACAGGCACCTGTTGAGTGAGTTTCACAATTCTAAATCACTATATTTTCTGTCCAATGATAATAGCAAACCCAAGGAAGTTGGGGTTAAACAATTCTCGCCTCATGATTTGTCTACTATCAAGTAATATCATGTCCGGATAAACACTTATAAAAAACGAATAACCTCAAGAGCCTACGGCACCCTATCCTTAAAAAGGAGAGGGTTGGGGTGAGGTAAAGCAGGAATTATAAGTAATTAAGCGGACATGATATAACAGAAAAAATTAAGCCAATATCTAAAAAATACCCCGATCTCGTCGGGGTATGCGGTGCTTTCTTGTATGCAGCGTATTCCAGTGTTGTATTGTATTTTGATTTGAATCAAGCAATTTCACACCATCCCAAAGGCGTAAAATTTTAATTTTTCACAATTTACATAGCAGTTTTCTTTGAAAGGGTAGGGAAAAATAGGGAGTAGGCAAAAAGCTGGAATTGTTCGCTACACCCCAGACTCAACTTCCGACAAACAGCCTTAATAATGAATGATTGTCAAATACAAAAACCCCGACTTAGCCGGGGTTTACGGTGTTTGCCAAAACAGGTTTCCTGTGACGTTTATATTTTCCTCTGAAAACAAGCGATCGCACGCCCTCCAAAAGATATAAAACTGACATTTGTGATGCCCTATACATAATTAATCATTCAAAATGACTAATTAAATTAGGAATTTGAGAAACGAGAACCGCTATGATGTTTCTCGTTTTAAATAAAGATACAGTTATTACGCTGCCTGCGTCAACGCACCCTACTAGTGAGCCAGAAATTCTTCCAAGCTTGGTACATCCACCCAACTTGATATATTATTCGATTCATGGGAGAAATCCATCAATAACTGCGAATAAACCCCTTCTCGCAATGATGGAACTATCTCCTGTTTGCGTTCAATTCCTTGCACCCATTGGTCTATGACTCTAATAAACGCAGAAATGCGACCATCTGAGTAATTTTTGGGAAATAATAAGCGATTGGGAATTTCTATTTCGGTCAGCGGTTTTCCTGGTTGAGAACCCCAAACACGGAACCCATGTATGTAATCTTTTTGATTTTCACTTCCTAACACTAAAGTACCGCGATCGCCATAAACTTCTATCCAATGAGTACGCGATGCATGAACCACAGCACTGATGGAAACTTGGCAAGGTGTCCCATCCGCCAACTCTAACATCAATAGACACGTGTCATCCGTTTCCACTGGCTTTAATTCTCCAGTGTTGGCGTCGCTTCGCTGGGGAATAGCGGTACTGAAATGGGCGTTTAATTTGCGTACAGGACCAAACAGCCAGTGAATATAATCAAAAGTGTGAGAACCCAAAGACCCCAATGCACCGCCTCCTTGGTCTTTGCGAGAATACCAGTTCCAAGGGCGGAAAGCATCAGCACGAGAAGAACCTAACCAATCTATTTTGATTAAGCGCTTTGAACCCACATAACCTTGTGACAACAGTTCAGAAAATAATTGCCATCCGGGTACAAAGCGAAATTCAAAGTCTACAGCGGCGATCGCACCTGTTTGTTGCGCTAACTGATAAAGTTCTTTCGCTTCCGCTGCATTCATGGTTGTGGGTTTTTCTAGTAAAACGTGTTTCCCAGCTTGCAGCACTGTTTTTGCCATTTCATAATGTAAAAATGGCGGTGTGGAAATGCTAACTGCTTGTACTTCTTGTAGTCCGACAATATCTGCAATCGTGTTACAAACGTGGGGAATATTGTAGGATTGTGCGATGGCTTTGGCTTTATCTAAATCTCGGTTATAAACAGCAACGACCTCTGTGTGAGGATAAGCCTGAAATCCGGGAATGTGGACTTTCTGACCAAATCCCGTACCAACAACTGCAACGCCAATCACAGCTAAATTAATTCCTTATAATGTGACTGTCTGAATTATACCAGCGTTGAGGGGAGCAAAATTATATTTCTAACTTATAATTTTTCTCATTTCAAAAATCTAATTGTGAAAGGGTACCGATAATGTTGACCTTTGTAAGCCTTAAACGCTGCAATATTCACTAAACTTAATTGCAATACCATTAGAACTGAAATAAATAAACCAAGAGCAGTTATTAAATTGTTAAAAACTGTTTCTAAATATTTTGCGGTCACATTTGTCGTGACTACCATACCACAAGTGATTAAAACCAGAAATAATGATGCAACTATTACAATGAGAGCATAAGCTGTTAGTGATAGTTGAAAATTTAAAGATTCTTTTCCTTGGAAATCAATCCAGGGGTCTTGTGTTTTTTTCCAATGCCAAATTATCAATGGTGGTACAATATTCAATAACGGCAAATATAAAGGAATACCGAGAAGTAATAAGCTAGCCAGTGGGATCCACAACAAAGCCGAGAGATGACACAACATTGCCCATATACGGATTTGTTGCTTGGGATTTTCTCTCATGGTTTTTTATTTTTCCGGTGGATTTGTTGAACAATTATCCACCGTACCATATTCAAAAAAGCCAAGCAAAATTTTCAAATCTGAGAAGTTCTCGGTTAATTTTCTTGCTTTGTTCTAGTTGCGAGACTGTGGCTTCTGAAAGTTCATTGATAGCCTCTACCAGGAAATCTAGGCAACCTGTCACTTGGTCAGCCTGTTGCTGTCCCTCTGTTGTGACAATGATAGCAATTACCCTCTGGTCATCCGATGTTTCTGAATCAAGAAAAGCGAACTACCTTGCTCACTAGCTTTTAAGTTAACCAAGGAAGTCGAGCGATGGAAAGCTTTTTATCAAGCTATTATGCAGACTGTAAAATATACAACAAAACTAACCAATTTTAAACAGTTCTACATCTATTTACTAGTTGTTCTTAATCAAAATCAAAACATACTAATTTTAAATACATGGGGTTTGAAACTATCTCTTTCGCTACTAAATAGCCAGCAAGAGTCCAGGTTTGAAATTTTCTTGCTTCTTTGCCAATCAATCGACCATTTTTACCATCGTAGTATTCGGGCCATTCATCTTGCATTAAGCGATTTTCTGCAAGAGCAATGGCTTTATGGGCAAGTTCTAAACGATTGGTTTTTTGAGCTGCTGCTGCTAGTAACCAAAGTAAAACTGGCCAATTACCACCATTATGATATGACCAAGGGATATTTTTTGGATCACATCCTGTAACGATTCTCCACTCCATACCTTCAAGTGCTGGAAAACAGATTTTCATGGGCATATATCCCACTAAATTGCTCCAGCGTTGCTCAATTAAATCCATAATACTCTGAGATTCCTGCTCGCTGGCAAGAGAAGTGATAATTGCCATGAGATTTCCTACAGTGAAAAACCGAAAATCCATGCGTCCAGGACCGAGATTGCCTGCTAAATAACCTCCGGTCTCTGGAAGCCATTCAGTTAACCAATCAGGAATTGAATCAGCATAAATATTAAATCTATTTGCAACTTCTTTGCCAAATTCATCACCCTTAAATCGATAAATTTCATTTAAACGATTCAAGTCAATCCAGTAGTATTGTCGCAGATGATAAGTCAGGCTTGCTAAACGTTGATTAACACCACGAATGCAAGAAGCATTTTCTTCATTAGCTGGGAGCAGTTCTTTTGATGCACGTAAAGCTGCATAGAACAGTACTTGAATTTCTAAAGGATGTTCGTAAACACCCATACGACGGTCAATCATAAAAGAGCCATCAGGAACCAACATCGTCGGATACATGGCAAACCGATGGACAAGACACATTTGTAAAATTAATTTGATTCCTTGTTGGAATTCCTTTTGATGAATAAGTGAAAGATCACCTGTTGCTTTCACATATGCCCGCAGTAAGATAAGCCACCACAAACAAGAATCAACAGGCGGAACTTTAGCAATAGCATGTTCTCCAAAATCAGCATCTAAATATTCTTCTCCATCTTGTAGTTCAACTTTAAAGCTGGCTGGCATGAGTCCTGGACCAGGTTTAAAAGAGTCAATGTTTGGTTCATGACTTTGTAAGGAAAGAGTTTCTATCAAAAAGTTGCGTACAATTTCTGGTTGGTTGTTGCTTAAAAAAGCTAACGCTGATAAGACAAAATCACGAACAAAACATTGGTCATAATTCAGCACGCTTAACCCCGGGTTTATAGCAGCTACTGTACCAATCGGACGACCATGATAATAAATAATGGATTTTTCAAGTAGTGTCCTAGCTTCTGACACTAAGTCATGCTTTTTCATAAAAAAATCGCCTTCTCCAAAGCTAATACCCAAAGGGTTTCTACGTCTGTTAACGCTGATACTATCTTGAAGATTGTACGTTACAGACTTTGTTTTAACTCACCAAAGCATTTACAAATGGCTCTTATGAATTCTGGTGCGTTACGATCACTATAACGCATCGTTTCTAGGGATGTAATTTGCCCATCTAAAGGAGTCGTCAATCACTCTAGAGAATGAGGAATTAGAAATAAAAAATACTACTTATAGTACTTTTTTGCTATGGAATCATGAAAAAATCTGTTAATTAAGTCGGCACAAATAAAGTGAACTCGTTACGGGTGATGATTTAGAATTGTTATATTCGCTACAAAGTTTTTTAAGAAGAACGCAGAACACAGAACGCAGTAATCAGAATATCCCCACGGATGAAATCCGGGGGATTTAAGAATGGAAAAATTTTCTTTTTCTCCAGAAATAAATTCGGGGGCACCAGACCAATACCCAGGAACCAGAACTCTTGATTTATTACGAGAAAACGCGTTTAATATTCTGACTTCTGAGTTCTGACGGATGATTCTTTCTTGGTCATTTACATTACTAAGCCCTGCTCAAATAACAATGACAATCAGGTTTTTCAATCAGTGATTCAACTAAAGAATTCAGAGCAGTCGCAGCTAATAAGCCACCTCCCAAAGTTCCTTCAATGGTGATAAAAGGGACGGATGATTGCATCAATTGTCGCTTAGCAGCGGGAGCATGACTAAAGCCAACGGGCATACCAATAACTAACGCAGGAGCAATTTGCTGCGTTTGAATAGCTTTACATACAGATAGCAGCACACTAGGAGCATACCCAATCACCAATATGCAATTTGGGGAAATTTGGTGTAATTTTTCGCGCCATTCCTGATGCTGCCAAAATGCTTTTTCTGCTTCTGTGGCTGTCGTAATGTGGGGGTTATCAATTAACGTTTCCACGCGACATCCCAAATGAGCTAATCTCGTCATATCTAAAGCAGAACCTACCCCTGGGATATCCACAACTATCTGACAGCCTGATTTGAGGGCTTCACGACTCGTGGCGATCGCCTGACTACTCAACCTGACAAACGACGCTAAACTGACATCTCCACAAGCCAAAACCAGCTTTGAAATCAGGTCTTGTTCAATTTCAGAACGGTCGGAAAGGTCAGGTAACAAACGTTGCAAGGATTCAGCAAAAGCTTCTGGGTGAGCATGAACTTGAGCATCCAAACCACTCCAGAGTTTTTCCAGTCCTCCCAGTCCAGCTTGAGTTTCTACATCTAATAACTTAAGTTGTGCCAAAACTTCAGCTTGCATGATTTCACAATCGCGATCGCGCCCCAATAACCCTTCCAATGCAGATGCTGTTTGCCGCAATTGTGAAATTTGCTGCATCACTGCGCGATATTGCTGCTGAAGTTGCGCCATTAAACTAGGAGTTGTATCGCTTGGTGATTCCACTTCCAAAATTTGGCGGATGTGGTTGAGTTGGAACCCTTGCTGCTTCAGTGCTACGATGCGTTGCAACCTAACAACATCATTCTTTGTGTAAAGGCGGTAATTGCTAGGCGATCGCACTGGTTGAGGGAGTAACCCTAATTGATGGTAGTGGCGAACCATCCGTGGTGTACAAGCACCACCCACTGCTTCGGTAAGTTCTTTGATGGTTAGATTCTTAGTCATTAGCTACTCCCTTCTCAATGTAAGATTACCTATCTTCTTCCTTTTTTCCTTCGTGTTCTTTGTGTCTTTGTGGTTCATTTAATCGGTATTCTTCTTTTGGGAAGGGACTAGCACTTACTGCTTATTAAGGCTTAAGGTAGCAACTTCTGCACAGTTATACGACCAACTTCACATCCAGCAATAACAACAGCAATTTCATCCGATAATTTGTAATCTTTGCGTTGCTGATATGTTGGTTCTTCTGGCAAATTGACAGGTTCTGTGTAAACTTCTAATTGTTGTTCATTAAGATTGACTATCCAATAAACCGGAATACCTGCACGAGCATAGATGCGAACTTTAAAAGTTCGGTCTCGCTCAAGCGAAGAGTCTGCAATTTCAACAACCAACGCTACATCATGGGAACCAGGATGACGGTCGAGATAGTCACGAGTATTCCCCCGAACAACCACAACATCAGGCTCTGGCTCACTGTCTTCCAAAGTAATAGGTTCTTGCGTATCTACATACCACCCCTCCGGCACAATCTCTTCCAAGGTATTTCGAGTGAGTTTTGTGGCGACGCGGTGGGGGGGGTTTTTCGGCATTTTAGGAATTATCCATCCTTCCAGCAGTTCCACTGGATCGTCATTGCTGAGAATGCCCTGACGAATCATTTGATGGTACTGCTCAATATTAAAGCGCCAAACTGGCTCGGTTGGTACAGCCGGAGTTTGCCTTAAGTGGATTGCGCTATCGTGAGCAAAGACAGACACAAAATTCTTTACCTTGTTCTTTTGCATCCCATCGTAGCACTTTACCTACTTTCTTTGAAGCTTGACATTGACATTAATGTCAAGGTTTAGGGTGAGAGAGTGTGTCTACTGATTCAACTCTCATGCTCTACCCACAGCGTTTAAACCAATTTACCAAAGAACATACAGAAGCGATCGCCGCCATCGTTTGTGGAGTACTGTTGTTTTTCGGATGGTTCGCCTTACATCTTAATTTTTTGGGATGGGCACTGCTACTACTACCCGCAGCTTACGTCATCGGTGGTTATGATAGCGCCCGTGAAGGACTGACGACTCTTGTCAAAGAAAAAGAACTGGATGTTGATTTGCTGATGATTGTAGCGGCGTTGGGTGCTGCCATTTTGGGCTTGTGGCAAAGAGAATACCATCTTATTCTTGATGGAGGAATCTTAATTCTCATCTTTGCCATTAGTGGGGCGTTGGAAGGCTACGCCATGCAGCGGACGGAACGGAGTATCCGCTCTTTGATGAGCTTAACACAAGATACAGCAACAGTTTTGCGTTCGGGGCGCGAAGAAGTGGTTCCTATCAACCAGCTTAAGGTAGGAGATGAAATTGTTGTCAAACCAGGGGAACTCATTCCCACCGACGCAGTGATTGTTTCTGGTTTCAGTACTATCAATCAAGCCGCCATTACAGGGGAGTCCATACCTATAGAGAAGACGGTGGGTGAGGAAGTCTTTGCAGGTACAATCAACGGGTATGGTGCGCTCAAGCTCAAGGTGCATCAACCACCAGAAAGTAGTTTGATTCAGCGTGTGATTCGTTTGGTAGAACAAGCACAAACAGAAGAACCTCCTTCTCAACAGTTTATCGAGCGATTTGAGCGGGGGTATGCTTTGGTGATTGTAGTCGCTGGGTTGTTGCTGGCAATTTTGCCGCCATTTGTCTTAAATTGGGATTGGGAAACTACGATTTATCGTGCTCTTACCTTCCTGGTGGTCGCTTCTCCTTGTGCGCTGATGGCTGCAATTATGCCGACGCTGCTGTCTGGAATTGCCAATGGGGCGAGACAGGGGATTTTGTTCAAAAATGGTGCCCAGTTGGAAATGATGGGTAAGGTAAGAGCGATCGCCTTTGATAAAACAGGCACTCTCACGACGGGACAGGTGCAGGTTTTCAAAGTGATTCCTGTTAGTGGATATACGGTAGAATATGTATTGAAGGTGGCTGCGTCTGTAGAATCCAGTTCCGAACATCCCATCGGCAACGCTATTGTGCAGGCGGCTCGTGATTTAAATTGGTCGAGAGCAGTTGAGGTAAAAGCTATACCAGGACAGGGAATTGTGGGTATCAAGAACCCCACCCCTAGCCCCTCCCCGCAAGCGAGGAGGGGTACTGTAGGCGGGGTGGGGTCACACCAACAGGTGATTGTGGGGAAAGCGGATTTTGTCCAGCAGTATGTGAGAAATTTACCGGATGAATTGAAGGAATCGGCTCGCTGCTTAGAGGAAGAAGGAAAAACAGTCGTTTGGGTTGCACAAGGGGAGCAGGTGCTGGGGTTGATTGCGATCGCAGACTCTATCAGAGCAGAATCAGCAAGAGCGATCGCCCGCTTGAGAAAGCTGGGAGTTGAACATATTGTGATGTTAACTGGCGACAACGAGCGAACTGCTCACAGCGTCGCCCAAGCAGTGGGAATTGACAAGGTATATGCAGAACTGTTACCAGAAGATAAGCTTCATGTCATTCGCCGTTTACAGAAAGAGTATCAAACTGTGGCAATGGTGGGGGATGGTATCAATGATGCCCCAGCATTAGCTCAAGCATCTGTAGGTATTGCCATGGGCAAAGTTGGCAGTGATGTCGCATTGGAAACCGCAGATATCGTACTCATGGCAGATAAGTTGGAGAAAATAGAAGCAGCAATGCGTTTGGGTAAAAGAGCGCAGGCAATAGTTAAGCAGAATATTACCATTGCTTTGGGGTTCATTATTTTGCTCTTAATTGGCAACTTTCTGGGTAGTGTCAATTTACCCATCGGGGTAATTGGACATGAAGGTTCTACTGTGATTGTCACCCTTAGTGGTCTGCGATTACTGAAATGAAAGACGGATTGTAGTCATCGCTTTTCAATTGAATAGAATACAGTTCTAGATTCTTGTGGGATGGGCATCTTGCCCGTCCTAAATTTGGGCGGACAAGATGTCCACCCCACAATATTTGTATTACAGCAGTTTTCTATTGGGTAGAACACAGGTTGGTTGTAGGGGCACAGCATTGCTCATTGGTGTCAACTTAAGCCACAACCCTTTGACAATCTCGTTTCCAGGTAGAACCTGGAAACGCACTTACATTGCGGCTCTGCCGCTTTGTAAGGGAGGCGGAGCCTCTTGGGAGACATTCCCAGCCTGAGGCTGGGAACGAGGCAAAACCGCCCCTCCCCTTAGCAAGGGGAGGGGATTAAGGGGAGCCAGCGCTGCAGGAGGGTTTCCCTCCGCAGGCGACTGGCGTGTGGGGTAAATCAACGTGGGGTAAAGGTTTAAACGTTAAGTTGACACCAATGGGCATTGCCGTGCCCCTACAAGCCAACCTATATTCTACCCATAACAATTCTTTGTGCAAATTTCTCTTCATTGCATCATCTCGACCGCAACAACTGCACGAACGTATCACTCACCGTATGGTCTTTAGTATCCGCAGCGTATTGTATCAACTTTTCCCGCAATTCTTTAGCTGCCTGCAACGGCAACAAAGTTGCTAATAAAAAATAAACACCGCGAAAACGCGGATCACCCATGTGGTCAATCAGTCGTGTTTCTGCTTCCGCAGTGTCGCCAAGAAAGTTTTGCACAAGAAAGAAATCCATAATTTTGTCGTGGCGGAAGTACCATTTTTTCTGGGCTTCTCCTTTTTCGTCTTTCCACTGACGGCTGACAACCATCTTGTATTTCTCATCTTCCAGAGACATCAACACTTGGTAAAATTCATCTGCAGGTAGTGCTTGTTCGTCGTTGAGTCGCATTTGATAAACTGCTTCGGAAAATTTTTTCAGCGGAAATTCCTGATTCCATTCTTGCTGGTATTCTGCCGCCATCAACTTATATTGCTGTTCTTGCAGGTAAAACAAGTCGGGCTGTTTGCCTTGTGATAGCATCAGGGCAACCACCGTTAAATCCATTGGGTTGGAAAGAATTCGTTGAGTAGCGGCTAACTCTTCCGGGGATTGTTGGTTGTTAAGGCTTTCTTTCAGGTAGCGGATGCAGACTTGCTCGTAATCAGCGCCTTGGATTTTAGCATCTTTGGGCAGTCGCAGTTGCCGGGAAAGTAAAAACTGCTGAATTTGTTCAGGCTTAAGCGGCTGCAATTCATATATTTTTGCTGTTGAAGGAGGTGTCCACTCCAAGGGCTGGGTAGTCATAATGATATTGCCCCGGAAATAGCTTTCGACAAATTGGGTGATTTTTGCCCGTGTGTCGGCGGTGACTTCATTGAGTCCGTCAATGCAGATATCTATCGCACCGCTGTAAATCAGGTTTTTCAGGAAGTCTGCATCTTGTGCTTGTCCGTGCAGCTTTGCCTGAATCGCTTCAATGACGCCATTGTCACACTTTTGAGCAGGTAAACAAACGACAATTCGCTTCGAGGTGTTCACCAAATGGCGCAGAAACATCGACTTACCTAAACCAGAATCCCCGACTAAGACGATTTGCCCTTGGATACTGGGTAGCGCTTCGGTAATTGGTTGAATTTCTGATGCCATGTTATTCAGGTTTTCTTCCCCTCCTCGCTTGCGGAGAGCAGCGCCGTGCGGGGGTTCCCCCCGTTGAGGCGACTGCGGAGGAGGGGCTAGGGGTGGGGTGCTAATCGGAACTTTCACCTGAGATTCTGGAAAATATGCTCGCTCATTAAAATTATCTAACCCCGCATCCGCCAGCAGCGAAGGCTTAAACGGCTCAAACAGCTTGCGACGCAGAAACGGAACCCAGGTGAGGAGAAAGCCGACGTAGCCCACACCCAGAATGCGCCGTACCCACGGGTTCCAGAAAAAGATTGCCTGAACTTGGGGAAATTTCGGGTAAGCAAAGATGAGGGCAAGCCAAAAGGCTGCATGAATCAGGATAGTGTTTCTGGCGTTGAAAAAGTACTGCCAACCCTTCACCTTAACTATGACTGACTCCACTGTACTAGCCTGGGTGTATCCTTTGAGGTTAGTATGGTGACGTTGAAGTAAGCCCATGTCCTGGGGTTGCCAAGAGACTTTATTAGCAACTACGGCAATCTGTTCTGCTAACTCTTGCCGCAAATCTGGCAAAGAATCGCTGAGTTTCCAGGCTTTGTCGAACAGTTCCATCGTTTTCTTGCCCTGGTCGCGAGACAGCTTCTCTGGTCTACTTTTGGGCTTACCAACCCATTGCATGAGAGTTTCTACTTCCTGGGAGCCACTACTTATAAAATGAGCTAGGAATCTAAGTTCAGCAACTTCTGAGGGATATAGCTGAACTGCGTCCAGAACCTGCACAACAACGGGCAAATTTTGCTGACCTAGCTTTGGTAGTGCTTCTGCTGCGGCATAACGGACAGTCAAGTCAGAATCTTTGAGCAGTTCGGCAAGCTTTGGGGCATACTCTTTGGCTTGCATCTGCCCGAGTGCTTCTGCTGCGGCATAACGGACACTCAAGTCAGAACCTTTGAGCAGTTCCACAAGCTTTGGGGCATACTCTTTGGCTTGCATCTGCCCGAGTGCATTTGCTGCGGTATTACGGACATCTGAGTTAGAATCTTTGAGCAGTTCGACAACCTTTGGGGCATACTCTTTGGCTTGCATCTGCCCGAGTGCTTTTACTGCGGCATAACGGACACTTGTGTCAGAATCTTTGAGCAGTTCCACAAGCTTTGGGGCATACTCTTTGGCTTGCATC
>NZ_CAWUDP010000114.1:0-30094 GCF_963920835.1 Scytonema sp. PCC 10023 | reverse complement strand
AAGTGATAAGCAATGAATATTGTTGAGTAGCTTTGAGTAGGATTTATATAACGGTAGTAGCACTTGTGGCAGTATTAAGCGGGTTATACCGTCATAGTACCCGGATGGTACAAAGTGCGATGCAGGATATCTTTGGAATCACGATGTCTTTGGGTACGGTCAACAAACTTAGACTTGAAGCCAGCGATGCAGTCGAGGAGGCAGTATTGGAAGCAAAAACATACGTGCAGAACTCGAACATCGTGGGAGCGGATGAAACAAGCTTTTCCCAAGGAAACATTGATGGGTGTAATTCCAAAAACAGTCAAGCTTGGCTGTGGGTTGCAGTTACCCACAGCCAAGCTGGTAGTAATTTTGTGCAAAGGATGTTGAGCGTTGTCACTTCCCTCAAGTCCCAACGTCGAAATGTCTTGGAATTTATGACTCAAGCCGTTAGTGCCAAACGCCAGGGTCAACCAACTCCTACTTTACTTCCGCAAGTTCCTGCGGCTTCTGTTGCTGTCAAAAATGCTGCTTAAAACGCACTAAGTTATTAGGTAAAAGTTAGTTTTTTTTGCGAAACAAGCCTCTGAGTAATATTTTCAGACGACACATGGCGGCAAGATGCGCTTTGGCTATTTTACCCCTATATGGATGCTGCACTGGCATTGAGCCGAGATGACTGCGAGTGCGATTCGTTCTGGAGAAACCCATTGGGAGGATTCCAGGCTTTAGTCTGAACTTCCCCCCTATCAAAAAGAGCTAACTCTTACCCAGAGCGACTTTCAAGGTTTTTTGAATCGCTCTTACTGGGTACAAATTGTCAAAGGGTCTTGCGGAGCGAGTTTGAGGCGTTGACCCCCCTTTTTTAGCTTACCACAGATGTACCCTTAAATGCAGACTTTACATGGGTACGGTATTTCAAGTATAAACGCTCGTAATCATTGTGTGCCAAAGCTTAGAGGTCTGTATAGTACATTTGCACCCGGGGAAGTTCAGTTTAGTAGAGTAACTCCATCAGGGGTCATTAGTCGGTGTGAGGAAATCATCAAAAATTGGCTCAAAGGTATTGGCTTAGAACTGAAACCAGAAAAGACTCGTGTAGCACATACGCTGCACCCACACTTAAGTGAAGATGGTCAAGCCGGATTTGATTTTCTTGGACACCATATTCAGCATAAAAAAGTGGGTAAATACCGAGACAATAAAAATAGTCTTGGGCAAAGTCTTGGTTTCATTACCCTCATTACCCCATCAGTGAAAGCAATTGAGTCTCATAAAAAAGATATGAAAAGCATCATCACAAAACATAGGTCTGGTTCCCAGGCGGAACTAATCAAAGACCTTAACCCTGTTATTAAGGGATGGGCTACATATTACAGAGTTTCAGACGCCGGAACTAATGGGGATTTCGCCCGGTTAGATAGAATAACCTATCTTCGATTAAGAAGATGGGCTAAAAGACAAACCGGAAGCACTAATAAAGGTCATCAGAAATATTGGAAAACCATCGCTGACAACCATTGGGTATTCACCACGCGACCAGACAGTAACGGTTTAAAGTTACTAACACATATCGAATTTCACTCAAGTGTAAACGATTATGTTAAAGTCCGGGGTGATAAAAGTCCATATGATGGTGACACTATTTACTGGAGTTTAAGGTTAAGCAATCATCCTGATTTACCTACTACTAAAAGAAATCTTCTTAAACAACAAAAAGGTAAATGCATGGGATGTGGCTTACATTTTAATGAAGGTGATTTATTGGAAATAGACCACATTAATCCCATTTCTTGCGGAGGTAAAAAGGAATGGAAAAATCTCCAATTACTACATCGCCATTGCCACGATGTCAAAACTGCCACTGATGGCAGCCAGAAGTCCCGCAATGACAAAAGGGAAACACATTGAGTAGCCGTGTGAAGGGACAACTTTCAAGCACGGTTTCGGATGGGAGGGGTGGAACAGTAATGTTCCCCTCGACCCTATCAAACGGAAATCGAACGATTGAAAGTTCCGTTTAACTACCTTCGTGAAGTGGAGCCGAAATTTCTATGCCGCATATTGACCTGCCGAAATCGTCTGTTTCCAACCATAATCCGTCTTTCGACAGAGCGATTTGCGCGCTTAGTTGTCTGATTCTAAAAGCTTGCCGAGGGCTTCAACTGACTGACGCCAGCCGCTTTCCATTCCGCTTGCGACCATGCCGTCACGGTCTTCTTGGCTCATCGCGGTGCTATGTGTATGAATCTCAGTCGTATGTTCGTCAATTGCTAGAAAGGAGGCTTTTTCCAGCATGACATGTCCGCGTTCCGGCATACCCAAGAATTCAAACGTCTGCACGATTCGTCTATTTTTAGCGACTTCATGAAAACAGCCAGTAAACTCATACTCATTGCCGTCTTCTGATTGCTCAGCAATGTGCCAGCTCCCACCGTCTCTACAATCAAAGTGATACACTTTCATCGGATTACCGCGACACCACCAGCTCGCAAAGAGCTCCTCTTTGGTATACGCTTCAAATACCTTTTCTAGCGGAGCGTTGATTGTGACGATGCCCAGGATATTTTGTGAATTTTCTGGGACTGTTACTTTTAGATGTGCCATACTGTTATGCTGCTATTGTGTTACTGATCTTCTAGTAATTTTTCCAACGCATCAAAACGGGCACTCCAGATCTTTTCATACTCGCTGAGATGGGCTGCGGCTACTTTGATAGTGTCTGATGTAACATGAATAACTTTCTCCTTGCCACTTCGACGCTTGGTAATGAGTCCTGCTTTCTCGAGCACACTGATATGCTTCGCAATAGCAGCCATTGACATATCATATGGTTTTGCTAATTCGCTGATGGTGTATTCTTCTCTCGATACACGCTTAAGGATGTCTCGCCGTGTAGCATCGGCGAGAGCACCAAAAATCCTATCAAGAGCAACATTTGATTCAACCATATGGTTGAATGATATCCGAGGATACATACTGTGTCAAGTATCCTGAACATCTGATGTCTGATATTGGATATGACTGGTTCGCCAAGACCGTGATTTTGTGAGGTCGGATCAAAAATCAGCGATCGCTAATAATTATCTTCAGTAGGGATAATATATTTATTACTTTATATTAAGCACAAATACATAGAAGGCTTCTACCTGCCCTGTGATGATGGCAAAAAAGGGTAAGATTCCTTTTAAGTAATGTTTTCAGATAGGGAATGCCTACCTTTCATGACAAAAAATATATGTGCAACTCTTGATTGAAATCAAGACTCCCACGAAAAAACCGAAAAAACAAGAATTAAGTCTAGAGCAAAAAGAGAAAAATAAAGAACTGGCGTCCGAACGAATCTTTGTTGAACATATAATCCGTTTCGTTAAGATATTTAGAGTTGCCTCTGAAAGATTTCGATTAAATCCACGTAAATATGAACAGAGCGATCGCGGGAATATCTCTTCCCCTGTTTGGTGAAACAGAGAAGTAAAAAGCTGAAATCTATATAGGATAAGCTTTAACAGTTACCAGTTATCAGTTATCAGTTATCAGTTATCAGTTTCATCCGAAAGGGCGAAACACCACACCAAGAGCACAGAAAGCGTTGGTGTCAGTACAACCACACCATAGCAGGCGTCACTGTTCACTGTGTACTGTTCACTGTTTTAAGAGCCTCTATTTCCGTTGTATGCAAGGTTCTCGGCTCAATGCCCTTGAGACACATCAGAAACAGGAGCT
This sequence comes from Scytonema sp. PCC 10023, assembly GCF_963920835.1. NCBI lineage: Bacteria > Bacillati > Cyanobacteriota > Cyanophyceae > Nostocales > Scytonemataceae > Scytonema > Scytonema sp. PCC 10023. The sequence goes on along the minus strand of NZ_CAWUDP010000114.1, from coordinate 26,386 downwards.
AGGAGCATCTCCCCTAGCTTTCAACCACACTCAGCTTTTTGATGACAACTATTTTTTATGACAACACTAATCTGTCACTGTACATCTTAGGAGATAGGGAACTCATAACTCTTATGAAATTATTTGTTTGATGCTGTCTTTAATTGCTTCTCAGGCTTATTATCTGGAGCATTGGGGATTAATCTTTCTAGTCCACGAGCAATGATTGGCAGGAATAAGATAACTGCTGTCACACCAATCAAATTAAAGATAATTTGAGCATTAGCAATCTGGCGACCCACATTTTCACCAGAAATTGCTAGGACAAGTTGCGCCAAGAGTGGGGCAAAGATGATTCCCAAAATGGCACTAATTAAATTAAACAGAAAATGAAACACACCTGTCCGCAAAGCTGGACGACCACGCCCAATTGTAGCGACTAGAGTATCAGCGCAGGTGCCAACTTCTGCACCCAGCATGATAGCGATACCAGCAGGAAGTGAAACCAAGCCAGAACCCGCCAAGGTAATGACAATGGCGACTGTTGCAGAGGAAGATTGAATGACAACTGTAAAAATTGCTCCAACAATGGCACCTAAAAGTGGATTGTTACCCAGGGTTCGCATCAAATCAATAAAGGGCTGGTAGTTTCTAAACGGCTTCATTGCTTCATCAATGGCTTCCAAACCATAGAACATTAAGCCGAACCCCAGCAGAATCAGACCGATATTTTTCTGAGTGCCTGTTTTGCCCAAAAATAGCACCAACAGCCCTAGGAACATCAAAATAGGAACGTATTGTTCTATATCAAGAGAGATGATTTGAGCGCCTACTGCTGTCCCAATGTTAGAACCTAAAACCACGCCCAGGGACTGGACAAATGTCAGAACGCCTGCACTCACCATTGCAATCACCAAAATGATAGTAACTGATGATGATTCCAGAAGAGTAGTGGCAACAATTCCAGTCCCTACGCCTGCAAAGCGGTTGGTGGTGAACTTGCTCAGAAGATTTTTCATCCGGTCGGTTCCGATGTCTTCTAATCCTTCAGACAACCGGGTTACGCCATAGATAAACAAGACTAGACCAGCTATTGCACCCATAGCCATTTGGAAAAAGTTTATGACCCCCTTTTTCTCTTTTGATGCTTGTTCCGAACCGCTGGGTGCAGGGGGAGCTTGAGCAATTTCAACTTTGATGTCCCCTTGTGTACGTTCAGCCTGAACCGTTTGGGCATTGACGCTAAACTCTACAGATGATGAACCCAAAAATGGAAGTTCAGAGTTCAATATAGAGGGATAAAAAATCAAAGTTATGACGAAAAAGGCGATACTCAACAATTTAAGTATCTTTTTACTGAATATTTTTGCAATAAACACAATAACTCCTCAAAATAAACGGATGTTGCTATCGTTTAAACTTGTCAAACATACGTTGCTGTAAATAAATTTTGCATAAACACATACACATATATATCTGCTTTAAGTAATAAAGATGCTATCACTTTGATTTTTATTTTCAAAAATACTTTTCTTAATATTTTCTAAACTCATTTTTTCCCTAGGTTAAAAAATGACTAATTTAAAGTTAAATTTTATTTAAATAAAAAAGAAAAAACTTTACTTCCTTCCTATTGGAACATTACCTAATTTCTAGGTAGGCTTGAGCGTAGGTAAACCTAATAAGCGATTCAAAATTAAAAAATAAAAAATGTAAAATACAATACTGGCAAACAACCTGGCAACTGAGAGTATACAAATTCAATATAAACAGCTTAATTAAGCTGTTTATATTGCTGTGTTCATTCCAGTAAAAAATATGTAACTTAAATAACGCCATCAATTGACTGAGGTAAAGTTATTTTTTGTTTAAAAAAGTTTAACAAAAAGAACTCAGGAGTCAGGAGCCAGAATTCAGCTTGGGTATTCTGTGCGAGTGGTGAACCAGTAGTGCAGGAGGGTCTCCCGACCTAGGTATCTGGTGAACCCGAAGGGCGGATGAGTCAGGCTTCGACTTCGCTCAGCCTTACCCCGAGCGAAGCCGAGGGGTAAGGGGTTTAAATAACGACAGTTAACACGGTGTCCACAATTGGTTGGGGTCTGAATCCCCATTCAATTGATTCTGAATCCTGAATTCTGAATTCTTCTTCAACAATGATTTAAAAGATTTAACTCGCCTATAGATATCCCTCCTAAGATACAAGAAAATACAATTTAATTTATAGAAAAAATCTTAACTTATAACTATAAAAATTATTAATTTTGGTTGCATATAAGACATTATGGTTGCACGTACAGGTAGTTTATATACAGGGTTATAAAAATTTTATTTGATAGGTTGCATCGCCAGACTTTGTTGGTTTTCTGCAAGGCGACTACGAATCTTACCTCTACCAAGACCCGACATATAGGAGTCCGGTTTGATTTATGAAAAAAATTAAGTATTGTAGGGTGTGTTAGACCCAACGTCGTAACGCACCAAACCCTTATAAATGGTGCCGTACTCTCGCGCTAACACAACGCCAGTTGCTACAACGGAGGGAACCTCCAAGGGCGCACTGGCTCCCCTACGCGTCTTTTCAAAAATCAAATAGTAATCCTATAGAAGCTAACTCTTGGCAAGATTAGAATTTTAGCCAGTGGCTTTAAGTTATCAATTGCAGCAGCCGTTGCAGCCAAGTGCTGAAGTACTCTAAGAAGAATACCAACAAAACTAGGAATGGCTAATGGATAATAGCTAATAGCTAGAGGAAGAAAGATATGGCGGGAAAACGCTTCTACTTTTTCCATTATCTGAGTTATTTTTTTCAGCAACCGAAAGATCAACAGCAACAGCAACGGCAAAGGAGTAGACGGCGGAAAATTTTCCCCTTGCTTGCCTACCTCCTGCTGACGCTTGTGACAACATCTATAGTTTTTATTGTTTCACCTGTCCTGAGACAATCTCAAGCGGCTGATTTTCCAGTTCAACATTTGTCTAGGGCAAAAGAACATTTAAAAGATTTAGCACAACAGGGTAAAGCACTGTTTGAAGCGGGACGGTTAGTAGAAGCGCAAGAGGTTTTGCAAAGTGTATCTCAACAGTATCAGGCGCTGGGAGACAAACTCTATCAGGCAATGACCCTCAGTAATCTTGCTTTGGTTTACCAGCAGCGTGGAATGTTTACTGAAGCCACTCAGGCAATCAATAACAGTTTACAACTGCTGGGGACTCAGGGTTCAAAACAACACTTGCAAATTCTTGCTCAGACGCTGGAAATTCAAGGTAACCTGCAATTGGAGCAAGGACAGGCACAACAGGCATTAAAAAGCTGGCAACGAACTGAAGCGATGTATACTCAGATAGGCGATCGCGATCGCACTGGGATCACTCGCAGTCGCATTAATCAAGCACAGGCATTGCAGGTTCTGGGATTCTACCGTCGTGCTTTGACGTTATTGACTGAGGTAGGTCAGAATTTACAATCTCAACCAGATTCTTTGACTAAAGCTGTAGAATTGCGATCGCTTGGAGATGCACTTCAGTTAACCGGAGATTTAGAACAATCCCGTCAAGTTCTGCAAAAAAGCCTGGAAAGTGCCCAAAGGTTGCAATCTCCTCAAGAAATCAGTGCGAGCCTGCTGAGTTTGGGCAATACTGCCAGAATCCAGCAAGATAATCAGAATGCGATCGCCTTCTATCAACAGGCGATCGCCAAAACTCCTTCACCACTCACTAAGGTTCAAGCGCAAATCAATCTTCTCAGTGTGCTATTGACTACACAGGAGTGGTCAACTGCACAACCCCTTTTAGCGCAAATTCCAACTGAGCTAGATAGTTTGCCGGTCTCTCAAGTAGCAGTTTATGCTAAAATTCATTTTGCTCAGAGCTTGATCAAACAAAAGAATAGAGAGTGTGTAGGGCAGTGCCGTGCCCCTAGGAATGGGGAAGCTCCGACAACCGACACCCGGCATTCAACACCTGAAAAAATTGCTCAAATCCTTGCCACAGCAGTGAAACAAGCGAAAGCACTCGGCGATGGGCGAGCTGAATCTTACGCGATAGGAACCCTCGGAAGGCTGTATGAGCAGGAGAAACAATGGTCGTATGCCCAGGAGCTTACACAGCAAGCACTTGTGTTGGCTCAAGCCGTAAATGCGCCGGATATCACCTACAACTGGCATTGGCAGCTGGGACGCTTGCGAAAACAGCAGGGAGATATTCCTGGGGCAATTGCAGCGTATGATGCTGCTGTAGATGAATTGCGATCTCTAAGAAGTGACCTTGTAGCAGTTAATCGAGATGTGCAGTTTTCATTTAAGGAAAGTGTAGAACCTGTTTACCGCGAATCAGTGGCATTGCTTTTGCAATCACAGGGAGGAAAACTGAGCGAAGAAACATTAGATAAAGCTAGACAAAGAATTGAAGCACTCCAGTTAGCACAATTGGATAACTTCTTTCGAGAAGCCTGCTTAAATGTGACAAAGGTTGTATTAGACGAAGTCGTAGATCAGGATAATCCCACTGCTGCCATTATTTATCCGATTATTCTACTAGACCAATTACAAGTCATTGTCAAAGTTCCCAAGCAACCTCTCGGGCATTACTCGGTGAATAAATCCCAGACTGAAGTAGAAGATATTTTGGGGCAACTGCGGCAGTACTTGACCGAACCTGACAGAATGGAGGAAGTCCAATCCCTCTCTGAGCAAGTCTATAGTTGGCTGATTCAACCAATTGAGCCTGAGTTACAACGTAGCAATGTTAATACTTTAGTATTTGTACTAGATGGTGCATTGCGAAGTGTACCAATGGCAGCACTGTATGACGGTAAGCAATATCTGATTGAGAAATATGCTGTTGCCTTGAATTTGGGACTGCAATTGCAGAAACCCAAGCCTTTAGCACAGGAAAAGTTGCAGGTTCTTGCCGGGGGATTGGTGCAACCGCCAGTCAAATTTCAACGATTTCCGCCCTTACCGGAAATCAAATCTGAGTTTAACTTGATTGCCAAGGCAGGGGTATCAACTACAAAACTTTTAGATCAGGATTTCACTAGTAAAGCACTGTTTGGAAAGATAAACTCTATTCCGTTTAATGTCGTTCACCTGGCAACGCATGGACAGTTTAGTTCTCGTCCTGAGGATACATTTGTTTTGGCGACAGATGGTCCAATTAATGTGACTGACTTTGATTTGCTTTTGCGCCGTCGAGATGAAACGCGCCCAGAAGCCGTAGAACTTCTTGTCTTGAGTGCTTGTCAGACAGCAGCGGGAGACAATCGGGCAACCCTGGGTTTGGCGGGGGTTGCTGTGCGTGCAGGTGCAAGGAGCACACTGGCAAGTCTTTGGAATGTGGGCGATCGCTCTACTGCAATTTTAATTGGTGAGTTCTATCGTGAGTTGGTTTCTTCCAAAGTCACAAAGGCGGAAGCACTGCGTCGCGCTCAAGTGACGCTTTTACAAAAGTATCCAAACTACAGCCGTCCGGGTTATTGGGCTGCTTATGTTCTCGTTGGTAATTGGTTGTAACGGATTTTTTACAGCTATTCCAAATATTAAGTAATTTTACAACTTCCGCTTGAGGAAAGGGTACCCTGCATAGACCTCAGTAGCGCACGTATGGATAGGTGTGACACCTAGATGCTGAGGACAACATGAGTTGCCAAAACAGTAATGTCGAAGAGTCTTCAGTTTAGGTTGTCACGATTCAGGCTTAAGGTCTGAATTTTCTAACTACTAAACAACACTAAAAGGAAAAGAAAAATGTCTCTTATTGAAATCGGTCCTCTGCCCTCTAACGGCACCCCTGTTACCCGCTATAACAGTGTAACTCCAGCAGACCCTACTGATATCTTTGGGATCAACCTCACAAGTACTAGTAACATTAACCTAGCTTTGACGAACATCAGCGCTGGTGATGATGCCGATCTAAGACTTTTTCGAGACACCAACGGTAATGGTGAGTTAGATAGGGGGGTTGATCAGCAAGTTCCTGGTGGTATTTCTAACCGGGGAAGCAACCTAGATGACTCAATTAATGTTGCCGATCAACCTGCAGGTATGTATTTTGCAGAAGTTAGTCGCTTTGGAAGCAGTTCAGGCAGTGTCTCTTACCGTTTATCCGCGTCTACTGCCGATCCCAGCAACCTGATTGCAATTGAACACCAACTTGGAAATTTGTCACCAACGCAAGATCTTACTTTTACTGGTCAAGTTGGTAACACTGACACTTCTGATATTTATGCCTTCTCTCTCGGATTCTCTGTTGATACCAACATTAGCCTGACTGGACTCAGTTCTGATGCTGATATCCGAGTGATGCGAGACACTAACGGAAATCGCATCTTTGACTCGAACGATGAAATCGTGAGATCTGTTAACGGGAGTACCACCCCAGACAGTATCAATTTAGATGATGCTGGTAACTACTTCCTCCAAGTTTATCAATACAGCGGCGATACAAACTACACCCTGACCTTCGACAACTACACCACCTCTACTGTTTAATCATCGGTTCAGACCTGTAATGGCAAAAAGCGAACAGACTGATAAGTAATTGAAAGCATTGCGCTGCAATGCTTTCAATAATCTACAAATGATACAAGCGGCTGCGCCATACTTGGGCGTATGCCGCTTCAATCCAAGACTAATGCATTTTTTTGCTATTTGCACACGATTGTATAAATAGTTCAACATCAGATTTATCCAGATATGACCGCAGTTCTACCAATTGGTAATCGCGTACTCGCGGGAGAATGGATTTTACCGCAGCCAAGTTAAAGGCGCTACCTCACCAAATTTGGTTGCTCAACAGACGGATCTACTGAAAATTTCCCCTGAACTGGCATTTTTGACCAAAAGTCGAGCTGCGATCGCCTCGGAAAACCAGCTTTACCGCGCACAGTTGAGGGGTTCTACTACAGGAGTAACCTTTACCTCAGAGCAACAGTTGCGTTTGCAAAGTCGCCAGTTGGAATTACGATCACGCTTACAGGTTGCTGAACTAGAAATAGGACAGACACAAGAGCAATTGCATCAAACCCAGGTACAGTTAGCTAGTGCCAAACAAACGCTAGGTATTAATCAAGACATTCTCAGTCGTTTGGAGTCGGTAGCGAAAGAGGGAGCTATTTCTAAGGTACAGGTTCTCAAACAGCAGCAGGATGTTGAAAGCAAACAGGGGGAAATTAACAGACTTATTAAAGAAGAGATGCGATTAAAATTAGCGATCGCCCAAGCAAAAGAAAAACTGAGCAATACCACTGCACTTTCTACTGAAGAGTTGTTGGCTCGCATTACGACTAACGACAAAAGCATAGCCGAAATCGACAGCCAGTTAACCAAGGTGATTGTGGATAACCAAAAGCGTATCTATGAGATAAATAGTCAGATAAGTCAAATCGATAGTGAGTTAAGTAAGGCGAAAACAACCCTGAAATATCAGAAAATTTCCTCTCCCTTTGATGGAACCATTTTTGAGCTGAAAGCTAAAACATCAGGGTTTGTGGTTAACTCTAGTGAACCAATTCTCAAAATCGTTCCCAACGATAACCTAATTGCCAAAGTCTATATTACTAACCGGGATATCGGCTTTGTTAAAGAAGGACAGAAAGTCGATGTGCGAATTGATTCCTTCCCCTTTCAACAATATGGCGATATCAAAGGCGAACTCCTGACGATTGGTTCTGATGCATTACCTCCAGACGAAGTTTATCCTTACTACCGTTTTCCGGCGAAAGTCCCCTTGGATAGACAGACATTGCTGATTAATAATCGTCAACTGCCATTGCAATCGGGGATGTCAATCAATGCGAATATCAAATTGCGTAAGCGTACCGTTATGAGTCTTTTCACAAATTTCTTGGTGAAAAAAGCTGAAAGTTTAAAGTATATTCGCTATTGAAGTGGATTTCGTCTTCTGTCTTCTTTGGCAAATATCGCTTTCTTGTGCCTTTTTGTAGAGATCGATGGCGCTTTGCGCCCGTTGGAGACGATCCTCCGGAGGATCTGCCCAAAGGGCAATTACAATCTCACAATAATCTCCTCTTTCAGAGATCTCTCAGTTAAGATTTTTTATACATTTTTGGATAAAAATGTATAAAAAAATTATTGTATTACTAATAAAAAATATAACAAAATATGCAATTATCAGAATAACCATGTTAAATTTACATTCACTAAATAATTTTTTTATGAGGATATTTATCATTGCCACAGTCTAGAGTGAAATATTGATTTTGCGTATAAATTCAGTGGCAATCAAAACAATGACTTCCACTGTTTAACAAAACTTGTTTCTGTGGCTCTCTTATTAGCATTACCCGATTTTTTGGAAAATTATGGCGTGTGTTGAACGTGAAGATTCAGCACAGGATTTTATTTGCCAATTCTGATTGCAATGTTTTAGTAAAAAAGCAACAGCATGAGTGGTATTACGTCACTTTTGTTCACTAAATGCTGTAAATTTAAAGGAGTGCGATATCTCAGATGAATACTCGTTGGCGCTGGTTCTTACAGCTAAGGATTACATATTGTGGTGCGTTGGGCACAGCCGTAGCGCAGATATTCGCATTCTCTGTCAATTCCACTCTCGCTCAAGAACTCAAACCTATAGCCGATGATAGTCTCGGTGCTGAAAGTTCTGTGGTGACACCAATCAACACGCAAGTTGACAGGATTGATGGTGGAGCAATTCGCGGAACAAACCTTTTTCACAGTTTTTCACAATTTCACATAGGTGAAGGACGAGAAGCCTACTTCGCCAACCCATCTGGAATACAGAACATTCTGAGTCGGGTAACGGGGAGTGACGCCTCCAAGATTTTCGGGAAACTCGGAGTATTAGGTAATGCCAACTTGTTTCTAATTAATCCCAATGGGATTATTTTTGAACGTAATGCTAGCCTAGATGTCAAGGGTTCATTTGTAGCAACAACTGCCAATGCTATTCAATTTAGTAATTTAGGCTTGTTCAGCGCCACTAATGCAGAAACTCCCTTACCTTTGCTGACGGTTAATCCGTCTGCTTTGTTATTCAACCAAATTGCTACTGCACCGATTCAAAATAACTCAACTGCACCAGCAGGATTAAACCCAACGGGCACTGAGGCATTAGGTTTGCGTGTTCCAGATGGTCAAAGTCTACTACTAGTAGGTGGCAACATTAACATAGATGGCGGAAGTTTAAATGCTTTCGGTGGACGAGTTGAGTTAGGAGGAGTGGCAGGTCAGGGAACTGTAGGACTAAATTTTATTAAGAATAATTTAAGTTTGAGTTTTCCCGATAGTGTTAAACGAGCTGACGTGTTGCTTACTAACCTTGCTAATGTTAATGTGCTTGCTGACAATGGTGGTAGTATTGCCGTTAATTCCTATAATTTAAAGCTTACACAAAGAAGCAGTTTGCGAGCAGGGATAGCATCAAGGTTAGGTTTAGTAGGTAGTAAGGCAGAAAATATTGAAATTCATGCACAGGGAGTAGTGAATCTTGATGAAAGCTTCATTCTTAATCTCGTGCAATCGCAGGCAAGTGGACAAGCAGGAAACGTTAGCATTAATGCCAACTCAGTTTTGCTTACTAATGGTGCTCGATTGGCTTCTGCCACTCTGGGACGGGGGGATGCAGGAAATGTCATAATTAATGCCGGCGATACTGTCTCCTTATTCAATGGAGGTGCTATCTTCAGTAGTGTGGAAAAAAGTGCTATTGGAAACGGAGGCAATATTGATATCACTACTGCAAAGCTTTCGATTACCGATGGTGCCCAACTGATTGCCATTACCTCTGGACAGGGAAATGCAGGAAATATTCAAATTAGGGCAAATGATTCTATCAACATTTCAGGTATACGCAGCAAATTAGTCACATCTACTAATTCCATAGCAGGGACAGGAGGCAGTATTACCTTAGATGCCCATAACCTTCGCCTAGCAGATAAAGCAGTTTTAGATGCACGCACTGGTAATAATAGCAACGGTGCTAGCATTACAGTCAATGTGAATTCCTTAGAAGTAATTAACGGTGGTGAAATCCTCACCAGCAATTTAGGTGGTGGACGTGCAGGAGACATTAAAGTTAATGCTTCCCAAATTCGTTTAGATAATCAGGGGGAGTTTACCGCTGAATCTATATTTAATAATGGTGGCAATATCACGTTGCAAGTAGGAAAATTACTGCTTCTACGTCGTGGTAGTCTTATCTCTACTAACGCCATAGGTAGTACACCGCACCGAGTTGGAAACGGAGGTAACATCACTGTCAATGCTTCTGAGGGCTTTATCGTTGCCGTCCCCAATGAAAATAGCGACATTATTGCTAATGCATATAACGGCAATGGTGGGAAAATTACTATCAACGCTGCTGGTATTTTTGGTATTGCCCCACTGAGCCGTCAAGAGCTTGAGAGATTAAGACCCAAAGATTTGGCGCCACATCTATTACCAACTAATGACATTACCGCCATTTCGCAAACGAACCCTTCTTTAAGCGGCACAATTGAACTAACTATACCCGATGTTGACCCCAATCGAGGATTAGTGGAACTGCCCGTAAATCTGGTTGACGCCTCACAGCAAATTGCTCAAAGTTGTACTCCCAGAGATGGACAAACCAGTAGATTTGTTGCCACAGGACGTGGCGGACTGCCTTTGAGTCCGAGCGAACCATTGCGTTCTCGTGCAGTGATCACTCAATGGGTGACGCTGGATGAGCAGACTGGGAATCAGAAAGACGCCGAAGCAAAACCAATGGCATTATCTGAGCGCCCTGCTGATAATCGAGAGCCAATTGTGGAAGCCAATGGGTGGGTTGTGGATAAGGAGGGCGATATTTACCTAGTTGCCCAAGTCCCTAACGCCACGTCATCTTTCCAAACAACCACTGCTTCTTGTCGTACTGCCAATTAAAACCGCAAAATTTCTCTATCATACCCATCCGGCGTAGGCTCAATTTCCCAAACCAAACCTTCCCCAGGTTCCAACACCACATCAACATAAAGCTGCGCGATCGCCTCTTTTGCAGTATCCTCATTATTAATAAAAGGTTGCAAATCCTCGGTTAAAAGTCTAAGTTTAAATCCAGCTGGAATCATTTCATTTGGATTTGCATTTCGTAACTCAAAACGCCAGATGCGGTCTTCTAAGTTACCTCTGGGAAATACGTGTAATTCGTAGGGATTGCCAGCCAACGTCAAGCGTCGAGACAAGTAGATGCTTGATTGTTGGGGTTCCCGACTTCGCACACCACGAGAAGCTAATTGCATTGAGGTCATTCCCCAGCCTAGTTCTTGTGCTAAATGAGACACTCCTGCTTGCAACCACTGCTGAATAGACCACTGTTCTGATAACCCCTGTCGTCGCTCGTACAGCCGTTGTCGCCAGCCGCCATGTTCCAGTAATGCTCCCCAAAGTTCAAATGGGATTGCCACACGGGGAAAGACGACTGCAGGATTGCCTAGCCGTTGCAGTAAGTTCTCTGCCTGTGGTAAAGGTAACTTTGGTAAAGGAGCAACGGACTCACGTAAAATTTCCTCCGGACAGAGTTCACGGGCAATCCACAGAACATTGATGTCTTGTATCAGGTCATTCTCATCCAAACAGTAGGTGCGATCGCTTGCATCATACACCCCTTTTGTTTTCAATTGTCGATGGGTGATGTAGCCGCAAATTGTCACCCAACCACCATTTGGATTCACGTGTACTGCTACGTAGTAATCAGCTACCCAACTAGGAATATCCACCCATTCCTGCGGTACGCGCAATTCTTCCAGGTCGATTGCTGTTGTCGGAATTAATACTAAGCGGATTCCCTCAGAAGCAATAGCAGTCCCATTAACAAATTCCCAAAAGCTTGGCAATGCTCCTTGTGAAGTCCAAACTCTTGCACTCTTAACTTGTTCTTCTCTCAACCAAGGTAAAAATGCATCGAGGCACATTTGGTTAAGACGGGCTTGCCAGTTCGCGCCCGATGTTGAAAAAGATGGTAATTCCCGTGTTTGAGACGATGGCGGAATTTCCAGGGAGAGCTTGTCTGGAATGAGGGCAGATGCAGGTGAATCAAAAGTCATTTGAGGGACTCCACGGAAGACGACAGAACGGGATGGCGATAGTGAACAAGTAGCCATTCTTCTAAAGAATTGCTCATGCTGTCGATTACGTTAGATGTTAGGGAAGTATGCAGTTTTTGCTGACTCCACTGCGTCAACGCAAGTAGTAAAGTCCGTTTGAGTTTAGTTAACTGGCGAGAAACTGTGTATTGTTTTACTCCTAGCTGTTGAGCAATCTGCTGCTGGGTCAATTCTTGCTTGTAGTAGGCTTCCAGGAGTGCTTGCTCTTTGGTATCTAATTTTGCCAGTGCATTGCTTAAAACTACATTGATTTCACTACTCCGCGCTGCTATGGTTTCTGCTTCTTCTTGGGCGATAATTTCATTCAATAGCGATTCTTGAAAATTTCCCGTCAAACGGTCGAGCAATTCGCCCGTCTCTTGTCCTGGTATAGGGGTATCAATTGAAACTGAGGTTGGATATTGAAAGGAACGCACGGCTTTAGCACAGGCAAGTAGCCAGCTTTCCAAACTTTCTGGAGTAGAAACAGGACTGGGACAACTCAGTTGGCTCAGCCGTTCGGTGTTGTAAAGCTGCGCGATCGCCTGCAATCTCGCCTGATCTGGTTTCACCAGTTTGTGAGCAGTTGCAGCATCAGTAGGCGTATAGAGTTGGAGGAAACACCTCCAGGCTAGAACATAACGCGCAATAGTTTCTGAGTTATACCCTGCCTGTCGCAGAGACTCCACCAGTCGCTTTTGACTGAGTTTGTGCAGCAATCCCCACTCGGTACACATATCGACTTCTTGATGCTTGCGTAATACATCTTTTATGAGGTTGCTAAAGGCATATTCAGCATAAATTTTCAAATTTGAACTCAACTGGGGGTTGAAGCCTCTGAGAACTTTGTCTATACGAGCGATCGCAGTTTGGAAAAAGTCTGCCACAGAATGTTGACCCGGCGTATTCATCTTCATTTTTTTTGCAACCCAGTAGCAGACTTCTTGCAAATACGCTGTAATGTGGGCGGCGGCGAGTGGACTTGCCTGAATTTGCCAGATGCGATGCCAGTAAATTGCCCAAAAGGTTTCGGACTCCTCCTCCAAAGACCGCTCTACACAATTGTGCATACTGCGCCGCAGCTTGGGATCGGTAACCCAACGACTGAAAGCATCTGCATCAAATTGCACAAACGTGGAAAAGATTTCAACAATACCCTGCCTTGAGCGCATAGAACTTTTTGTTTTGCAGAAATAGCGAGTGACTCTAGACTAATAAACATCTTTGTCACTTAAGTTTATTTGAAGAAAATTGTCTTTATACTTATTATGAAAAACCCAGGAAAACTAGAATAGTACACTTAGGAGTACTTTGAAGAAGGAGTCAGAAGACAGAAGACAGAAGTCAGAATTCAGAATCGATGGGTTGGGGATTGGGACCGGCAACCAATTGTTGACCACCTTTTCTACGATTTTGCTGGGGGACTGTACCCAATACTCGTCACCCAGTCGCCCAGGATTCATACTGAATCCTGGCAACTGACGAATGATTCTTTCTTGTTGAAGTAAGAGTAGAAATGCCATCCATAAGACAAATGAGGGGCATTGGTGAATCAAAAGTATGATTTAGGCGTTTACGAAATAGAACAATATTTCCATTTTCCACTAAGGCACCACCTCGTCCAGGTTGTTGGGAGTACTGTTCGTTTGAAAAGCAAAGTAATCTAACAATTTCAGTTCCTGTGATTGGAACTGCATAAAAAATGAAGATACTCGTATATAGAGACTGTAAGTGGTAATACACTTACTTTCTCTTAAGTATAAATTCCACAATTTTATCCTTAGTATCTACCATTGACTTTTAGCCTAGTTACAAACATTGGAAAAATAATTTCTCTATTGAAGCGAAGAAAGTGACTAAATTGGTGGTTTTGAGATTTGGAAAAGGGAGCTTTGAAGCTGGGTTTGAGGTAACACTCCAGATTGGTGAGGAGAACAGCCGCCCTCACAGTGAAGTCACAGGTGAACTTCCGCCAAACATAGAATTGCCACTAGACTTTAATCGTTGGCAAGCAATTTACCGTAGCTTGGATTTTTCCGGTCGTCCGATTGGGCTACCAAAACCAACAACGCAAATTTTCAGAGTTGAGGAGTGTGTACAAGCAGCTAAACAATTAGGCGATCGCCTTAACTGTTGGCTCGGATCTGAATCCTTTCGACCCATGCGCGAGAAATGGCTGGAAAAACTGCTAACATCTGATGCAATTCGGGTAATTTTGCAGACTCAAGAGTATCAACTTCAGAAGCTTCCTTGGCATCTTTGGGAGCTAGTGGAGCGCTACCCAAATGCAGAAATTGGCTTAAGTGCTCCTACTTATGAACAGGTTCGTCTTCCCTCAAGAGCAACTGCCACAGTCAAAATTTTGGCATTATTAGGGGATAGTACTGGTATAGATATATCAGCAGACCGTGCGCTCCTAGAGCAACTGCCTGACGCAAAAATTGACTTTCTGGTGGAGCCAGCCCGTGAAGACTTAACAGATAATCTCTGGCAGCAAAATTGGGACATTCTTTTTTTTGCAGGACATAGTTCAACTCAAAGTGCAGGGGAAACAGGTCAGATTTACATTAACCAAACTGAGAGTTTGACAATTAGCCAATTAAAGTATGCTTTGAAGCAGGCAGTAGAGCGCGGCTTAAAGTTGGCAATTTTCAACTCCTGTGATGGGTTAGGACTGGCACGAGAATTTGCTCCTTTGCAGATTCCGCAGTTGATTGTCATGCGTGAACCAGTACCAGATCGTGTGGCGCAGACATTTCTCAAACATTTCTTACAAGCGTATGCTAGAGGTAAATCGCTTTATCTGGCAGTTCGCCAGGCAAGGGAACGGCTGCAAGGGCTGGAGGGGCAATTTCCCTGTGCAACTTGGCTACCTGTGATTTACCAGAATCTGGCAGAGGTCCCACCGAGTTGGCGGGAGTTAGTAGGGAGAGAGGGAGACAGGGAGATAGGGAGACAGGGAGGGGGGGAAAGATTACGTTTATACCCAAAAAACGAAGCTAAGAACTCAAAACTTCATCTTCTTTGGCTGATCTGCGCGAGTCTAGCAATCACTGGTTTAGTCATGGGCGTACGATATTGGGGAATGCTTCAGCCATTCGAGTTACAAGCATTTGATCAACTGCAGCGGCTACGCCCAGACGAGAAGCCTGATTCTCGCTTGTTAGTTGTGACGATTACTGAAGAAGATGTGCAATCACAGCCTCAAGAGGAACGCCGAGGTTCCCTCTCAGATGAATCGCTCTTGAAATTGTTGGAGAAATTGCAGGCATATCAACCGCAAGCGATCGGATTGGATATCTATCGTGATTATGCCGTGAGGCGAGACTTACCAGCCCTAGCAGCGCTGATGCAAAACAGCGCTAGCGCAGATCCGACCCAGGAGGGCCGCTTGATTGCAGTTTGCCAAGTTAGCGATACCCAGCCCAGGCGACCTGGCATCCCACCCCCACCTGAAATACCGCAAGAACGCTTGGGCTTTAGTGATGTGGCAGTTGACCCCGATAGCATTGTCCGTCGCCATCTGCTAGCATTGACACCTCCACCCTCTTCACCTTGCAAAGCATCATACGCCTTGAGCGTACAACTAGCACTGCGCTACTTGGCTGCTCGAAATATTTCCCTGGAATTTACGACCGATGGTGCCTGGAAACTGGGTAAGACCTCCTTTAAGCCACTAGAAGCACATACAAGTGGATACCAAGGTATTGATGCTTCGGGACACCAAATTATGTTGAATTACCGCTCCCATCGTTCGCTACAGGAATTTGTGCCGCAGGTGACGCTAACAGAGGTACTCGCAGGTAAAGTCAACTCTAGTGGAGTTAAAGACCGGATTGTTCTCATTGGTACAGTAGCTGAAAGCTTCCAAGACTACTCATCCACACCCTACTCCACAAACGAAGGTGGGATGCAGAAAATACCGGGTGTCATCCTGCAAGCACAAATGATTAGTCAATTGCTGAGTGCGGCGCTTGATGGACGACCACTCCTATGGGCTTGGTCTGTATGGCAGGAAACAATCTGGGTTTGGGGATGGTCGTTAACAGGTGGTTTACTAACTTGGTACATCAGACGACCACTTTATTTAGGGATTGCGGCTGGAGTTGCGATCGCCTGCCTCTACGGGGTATGCCTCGTTATTTTCATTCAGTGGGGCGCTTGGATTCCACTTGTTCCTTCTGCGATCGCCCTAATCGGTAGTGGTAGCATCATAGTTGCCTACCGAATAAGGGAATGACCAAGCTCCTCAAAAATTTATTTTTTAAAACAAGTTTTACTAACACTTAAAAGCAGGAGTGACAAATGAAACCATTTCTTCAGCGACTAGTGTCAATAACTGCTTTCACCCTAGTTTTCATAAGCTGCCTCAGCAGTCCGATAGCACTACAGGCAAAACCAACAATAACTCGCTCCGCGCCAATTCGCTTCAACCCACCCCCTCCGCCACCTGATCGCGGCGCACCAGGGAACCGAGGGGAAGGAGCTTCACGGGGAGAGTGTGCGGCGCTTGATTTACCTTTAACCGCTCTGGTGCCAAGCTATAAACAGCGCTTGAGCAACAGCCAAGAGCAAGGTAGTACAATGACCAAGGTGTGGGGTTTAACCAGTGTAGAACAGCCCAGCTTTTGGTTCTATGTTCCCTATCACCAATCTAACCTTCAGGCGATCGAGTTTGTTTTGCAAACCGATAAAAACAAAACAATCTATCGCACACCCGTCTCAGTACCGCAAGCACCCGGAATTGTTCGCGTGCAACTACAAAACACCACGACTCCTCTAGAGACTAACAAGCAGTATCACTGGTTCTTCAAAGTCAGTGTCGTATGTGACCCCAAGCAACCACCGACATTAGATTATGTAGAAGGCTGGGTGCAACGGGTAAATTTGGATGCAGCACTACGCAATCAGCTCAAACAACCCTCGCCACAGCAACAAGTAGCAATTTACGCTCTTGAAGGCATTTGGTATGATGCCCTGACAACCTTAGCAGAACTCCGCCTTGCAAGCCCTCAAGATCCACAACTGGCTGAAGACTGGAAGAGCCTACTGAAAGTGATTGGGCTAGAAAAAGTGGCTACACAACCCCTCATTCAGTCAACAAGATAAAACCAGCCCTGTCGAGGTAACAAATTATTGAATATGTGCGAGTGCGGTTGTTACCCCTTTAGTTGCGAAAAACCCGCAATAGAGAAAGATGTCGCTACATTAGATGATATATAAAGAAAAATCGCTTTTTACAGCTTATTAACGCGCTACTCACACAAAACCATGAGTACAAATGCCATTCTCTCAGAGAATCCCTTACTAAAAGGCTCTGGCTTGCCTCCCTTTGGGGAGATGAAACCAGAGCATGTCGTGCCAGCATTCAACCAACTCCTGGCAGAACTAGATAAGGAACTTGCTACTATAGAAGCTCATGTAGAGCCTACTTGGAGCGGTTTAGTAGAACCTCTAGAAACGCTGACCCAACGCTTAAATTGGAGTTGGGGCGTAGTCAGCCATCTGATGGGTGTGAAAAATAGCCCTGAACTTCGCGAAGCCTACGAAAACGTACAGCCGCTCGTGGTCCAGTTTTCCAACAAGCTCAGCCAAAGCCAACCAATTTACAATGCTTTTAAAGCACTCCGTGCAAGTGATACTTGGGCAACATTAGACTCGGCTCAACAACGCATCGTAGAATCTGCTATCCGAGATGCAGAACTTTCTGGTGTTGGCTTGCAAGGTGAAGCACGGGAACGCTTTAACGCCATTCAGATGGAGTTGGCAGAACTGTCTACCAAGTTTTCCAACCACGTGCTAGATGCGACTAAAGCCTTTAGCATGACACTGACAGCCAAAGAAGAAATTGACGGTTTACCCCCCAGCTTGCTCAGTTTAGCAGCACAAGCGGCACGGGCTGCGGGAGAAGAAAACGCCACACCAGAAAATGGTCCTTGGCGCATCACGTTGGACTTCCCCAGTTACGCTCCTTTCATGCAGCACAGTACCCGACGTGACTTGCGAGAAAAATTATACAAAGCCTTTCTCACCCGTGCTTCATCGGGCGAGTTGGATAACAACCCGTTAATTGAACGCATTTTGGAGTTGCGTCAAGAACTGGCTCAATTACTCGGCTTTAAAACATATGCAGAATTGAGCTTAGCCAGTAAAATGGCTAAGAGTGTGGAGGCAGTAGAGTCCCTGTTGGAAGAACTGCGCTCTAGCAGTTATGATGCTGCTGTCAAGGAATTGGAAGAACTCAAAGCTTTTGCTGCATCGAAAGGAGCACCAGAAGCAAACGATTTGCAGCACTGGGACATCAGTTTTTGGGCAGAACGTCAACGAGAAGAAAAATTTGCCTTCACTGCTGAAGAATTACGCCCTTATTTCCCACTTCCTCAAGTGCTGGATGGTTTGTTTGGACTAGTGCAGCGCCTGTTTGGCGTAAATATCACTCCTGCTGATGGTCAAGCCCCAGTTTGGCATGAGGATGTGCGTTACTTCCAAATTGCGGACGAAACGGATAACCCAATTGCCTACTTCTACCTAGATCCCTACAGCCGTCCGGCGGAAAAGCGCGGCGGTGCTTGGATGGACATCTGTATCAACCGTGGCAAAGTTACAGAAAATGGGGTAACGACTACCCGCTTACCTGTGGCGTATTTGGTGTGCAACCAAACTCCCCCAGTAGATGGTAAGCCTAGCCTGATGACTTTCTCTGAAGTAGAAACTTTGTTCCACGAGTTTGGTCATGGCTTGCATCATATGCTGACCAAGGTAGACTACAGCAGTGCAGCAGGCATTAACAATGTTGAGTGGGATGCTGTGGAATTGCCCAGCCAGTTTATGGAAAACTGGTGCTACGACAGACCAACTTTGTTTGGTATGGCGAAGCATTACGAAACTGGCGAACCTTTGCCAGAACATTATTTCCAAAAACTACTGGCAGCAAAAAATTACATGAGTGGCAGTGCCACGCTGCGGCAAATTCACTTTAGCATTGTTGACATAGAACTGCACCACCGCTATCGTCCTGGTAGTGGGGAAACTCCAAAAGATGTGCGATCGCGCATTGCCAAGACCACAACTGTTTTACCACCACTTCCAGAAGATTCGTTTTTGTGTGCATTTGGGCACATATTTTCTGGCGGATATTCGGCAGGTTACTACAGCTACAAATGGGCTGAAGTCTTAAGTGCTGACGCGTTTGCAGCTTTTGA
This sequence comes from Scytonema sp. PCC 10023, assembly GCF_963920835.1. Classification (NCBI taxonomy): domain Bacteria; kingdom Bacillati; phylum Cyanobacteriota; class Cyanophyceae; order Nostocales; family Scytonemataceae; genus Scytonema; species Scytonema sp. PCC 10023. The sequence goes on along the minus strand of NZ_CAWUDP010000114.1, from coordinate 7,120 downwards.
AGAAGCTGGTTTAGACAACGAGGAAGCTATAAAAGCTACAGGAAAGCGTTATCGCGATACGGTGCTAGCTCTTGGTGGTAGCAAGCATCCAATGGAAGTGTTTAAGTCGTTCCGGGGTCGCGAACCCAGTACTGAACCCTTGCTCAGACATAATGGCTTAGCAGTAGCAGCTTAACTGGGGAGATGAGGGAGATGAGGAAGATGAGGAGCCAGCGCCCTTCGGGTATGTCCTTCGGACACGCTGCGCGAACGCAGTCGCCTGCGGAGGGAGACCCTCCTGCAGCGCTGGCTCACCGTGCGGGGGTTCCCCCCGCCCGTGCGACTGGCGTGAAGATGAGGAAGATGAGGGAGTATTTTCTCCCCCGACTCCTCCATCTCCCCCTACTCTCCTTACTTACCTTGCTGTTAAGCTTGCCTTTAGCGACTTACGCACAAACTTCTAACCCGCGTATCACAAAGCAAATAATACAAACCGATAACCGCAGCAAGCAGAATAGGGGTTTTCAAGTAAACATCCCCAAAAAAGGTCTACCAGGACGCCGGGAAAATGGCGGTACACGCAGAGAAAGTTGTATGTCCGGGGAATTACCACTGTTGGCGTTACTGCTACCGCCTACTAATATCGGGTTAACAACCGCCGCTTATCCCCGGTTTTTTTGGTACACGCCCAAAAACACAGCGCAAAAAGTAAATTTCACTCTTCATAAGGTAGATGAGACTGGTCAGCGAACTTTAGTTTACAACACGACTTTTCAACCGAGTCGCGAATCTGGTGTAACTAGTCTCGCCTTACCCAGTCAAACAATTCCACCTTTGGAAATTAATCAATTATATCAATTCTCTGTGTCCTTAATCTGCACTCAGGATACTTCGCCCAATTCTGTCATCACTGTATACGGTTGGGTGCAGCGGGTTGACGTCAGTAACAATCTTGAGTCCACTCTTAAGCAGTTGAGCCCTAAGGAGCGAATTTCAGTCTATGCTCAACAAGGTCTGTGGTTTGACCTGGTTTCAACTCTAGCTGATTTACGTGCTTGCAACCCCTCTGATCCCACCCTACTGGCTACCTGGGTGAGTGTGGTGAAACAGACAGCTTTATTTAAAGCAGAGGCGATTGCAAGGGAAAGCACTGCCCAAAGGGCAATCGCCCAACAGCCCCTTTTGCAAAAGTGTTCTTCACAATCCGCCCCAGCCTCCACCTCGAAATAACACAAAAATAGCAACAACAAATTTTAAATTTTTCTAAAAAAATATCTTATCACTTCTTTGCAATACTTAACCTAGTCATTAATTAAAAATAGTAAACATAGATTAAAACTAATAAATTTAATAATCATTCGTTAAGTTCATCAGTCAAAATTGAGGGTAAGCTGAAATCAAGGAAGCCTAGTTGAAAATTTAGGTAACTAGGTGCAAATAAACTTAAATGTCGGTTGTCATTTGTCATTTTTTTCATCAGTATATTAATGACTCATGACTCATGACCAATGGCTAGTTCCCAAAGCAACCTGAACAACAAGACGTAAGATGATAGAAAAAATTTTGCTAGCTGTCTCTGGATTGGGGCATGCAGAAGAAATGCTCAAAACTTTGACAGAAGTGCCATCAATCCAACGGTCAAAAGTTACAGTTTTGCACGTTGTTCCCGACCAAGTTTCTGCTGAAGCTATGACAACTAAATGGGAAGAAGGCGGCAAAATTCTCGCGAATGCGATCCAGTATTTGAACTTAGATCCCAGCAAAGTTTCTTCGATTTTGCGGCAAGGTGACCCTAAACGTGTTGTTTGTGAGGTAGCTGACGAAATCGATGCTGACTTGATTATTATGGGTTCACGCGGACTCAAGCGGTTGCAATCGATTTTGTCGAATTCAGTCAGTCAGTACGTTTTCCAATTATCTTCTCGCCCCATGTTGCTGGTTAAAGATGACATTTATGTCAAAAAAGTTAACCGCATTATGGTGGCAATGGATAGCTCTGATGCTGCGAAAAATTGCTTGAATTTGGCTTTATTCCTGCTGCGAGATATTAAGGGAGGGGAGTTAATTCTGGCTAATGTTAATACAGATATACGCAGTAAAGAATCTGACACAACACAAATTAGTCCAGAACAAAGCCCTGTTTTAGCTGCAGCTTTTTTAGAAGCTAAAAAATATGGTGTACAAGCTCGTTGTGTCAGCAGCAGTGGTAAACCAGGTGAAGAAATTTGTCGCTTGGCAGATGAGTGGAACGTAGATTTATTATTACTTGGTTCTCCAGATCGGCGTCCTTCAATTGCCAAGAATTTGGTAGATATAGATCGACTTTTGGGAGCTTCTTTATCTGACTATGTTCGAGTTAATGCCACCTGTCCAGTATTGTTGGCAAGGACGGTAAGTTAGGTACTGCGGTTGATAAACAAAACCCCTACATTTGTTGTGTAGGGGTTTTTATTTAACGGACAAAACAGGTCTTAACTAATCTTTTTTCCCTTCGCGGCTAGCAGTTTGAATGTAAAGAATGATTAAAAAAACAGCGGGAACCAAAACGAACAAAATGCTCGCCACGAACCCCAGTTCATTAACTTGCATGGAAAGAAAGCCTCTCTATAATATCCAGTCAACAACTTTAGGATACCACTATCACGGCTTCAACGAGTTATTTATTACGGGTTCAAAATCTAAGTTAAATATCTTTTTTGACCCTTGACTTTTAACTCTTGATTATTTACCGTTAAGGCTTTGTTACCACGCTAACTGGACCATTAACTAAGGTTTGACAAGCAAGACGGCAATTTTCTGGCTTTTTCTTCAATAATCGATTTTCTACATCTGTGCGGGGCGAGAGATTTTCCATTCCTTCGACGACTTCGACAACGCAGCAGCCACACTGACCGTAGCCTCCACAATTCATCATCTTGCCAAACAGTTTATATATATCGATGTTGTTTTGCAGGGCTTTCTCCCGCAGATTCGCACCATTTGCCGCCACGACTTCTTGATTTTCTTTAACGAAAGTGATATTTCCCATACCTGATACCTCGTTCACTGTAAGCCTGACTGTAAAGGCTAAGTTTTGACCTGACTTAAGAAAATATATTACTTATTATATTATTTTCTTGCGTAATGTTAAGAAGTATTAATTTTTAACCAAGACTATTCTGCAAACAAGAGGACAGGGGAAGCAACTCAGATTCCCGACTTCTTAAAGAAGTCGGGAATCTTGTTGTTCACGTAAGCGCAGAGCGTGCCGCAGGCATACGCGTAGCGTGCCCGTAGGGCTTATGATTTAGGATTACTGAATTAAGTGTTTTCACTGAAAAAGGAATGATTGTTTGTAGCTATTAAGTATTCTCACTGAAGCCAAACAAATAAAAATACGTTTACAAAGGACAAACAATGACTTCATCAATTTACTGAATCCAATAGTTTCATATTGATCTGTCATTTTTTCAGCTTTAGGGAAACCTTAAATTTACCAGTCTTCATCATTAGGAATGATTAGGGGAATGAAATGTCTAACAGCTTTTTCGCAACTTTTTAGTTTGATTGGTCAATCGTAACCATCTTATATTTCTAATGAATAGAAACAAAATAGTTAATGCTACTGCTAGTCTTAAAGTTAAATATGCGCGGTGTATCTATTTGGGTTTAGGAATAACCTTGGCTACCGCCATTATGCAGACTACAACAGCTATTTTTATGAATTCCGCACTTGCTGTAGATGGTATTCTAGAGGTTTCTCCTATTCAAAAAATGAATTCGACATCTGCTGCAGATGGTGTTCTAGACATTTCTCCACTGCAAAAGTTAACTACTAAAGCAGATCTAAATGAAATCGCTGTTGGGTCTGTCTTATATTCCAACATGATACCAGAAGAAGATAAAGAATTTATCAAACCTAAAATCTCATCTGCTAAGCAACTCACACCAACCAAGCGAATTGCTCAAACAGATTCTTCCGGTGTTGTTGGCGATACCTTAGGAGAGATTAATAAGTTACGTCAACAGCTTCTGATTGATCCCATCCTCATAGAAGGCAGACCTATAGGTCGAGCAGCGCCTGCTTCGAGTGCTGGGACTCCCACAGCTTATGGTGCAAGTTGGGGTCAAGCATATGTGGGTGTTGGAGGATATTTACCTTTTGATGGGGATGATATCGATGGTTCCGCATCTGTTGGTTTTGGTTTGGGAGACGCGGTTGAATCCATAGGTGCTGAAATCAATGTGAACGTTACTAGCTTAGGCGGTCAAAATTTTGACTTTGGTCAAAGTGGGGGTATTGGTATAAAACTACATAAATACTTTACTGATGGTACAGCAGTCGCTGTTGGCTGGTCAAATCCCGTAAAATGGGGAGAAGTCAACAATGCAAAAGACACCTTTTATGGTGTCGTGACTAAGTCATTTTATTTAAAACCCAATAATCAATTACCTTTGACTGTTTCTCTGGGTGTTGGCACTGGCAGTTTTCGTTCTAAAGGGGCTATCGAAGCAGGTGAAAATTCTGTGAATTTTTTCGGTAGTGTAGGTTTACGAGTTGCTCCTCAAGTCTCTGTAGTCAGTAGCTGGACTGGAAATAGTCTTAACGTAGGTGCTTCCTTTACTCCTTTGCGAGAAACCCCCATAGTCTTCAATGCTATTTTCACAGACGTAACTGACAATCTTGATGGAGGTACTGGCTTAAGCTTGAGTGCAGGCTATGTTTTTCAGTTCTAACTTCTGAGTTTTGTGTAAATTAAAAAGTTAATGCAGCGGCAATGAAGAAGCAAAAATCTCGCCTCAGTTTGGCTTTTTTACTCTTGTTTGCAGGTTATCTTATGAGCACTACACCCTTAAAGGTCTACGCTGGTCAGAATGGTGTTAACGGAACTAGCGTAGAATCATCGACTTTCACTGGCGATACTTTTAATCGTACAAATCAGTCTGCACCTACTCAACTCGTACCTGGTACAAATGTATCAGTTGAGGTAAATGGTACAATTAGTATTCCACAGAAAGTTCAACAAAGTTTGAATAATGTGGCTACCAGAATAATAGACCAAAGTGGCTGTGGTGACCGAATTAGCACTGGTTTTTGTGTTGAAACTCCAAGAAGTACTGTGGTCGTCATCCTAGTGCGGGGAGTTGCTGCTAGTACAGCAATTAGTCAGGTACAGACTTCTTTATCTAGTTCAGGAGTTCCGCAATCTCTAATTACAGGGCTTGTGAATAACGTAGCAGGTTTATTAAAAGGCTTTGATTATGCAGCAACGCCCGGTGTAACTGTTGCTGGATTACAACCAGTACAGCTAATCGCTAATAATCAGCTTGCTCTAAGTGGAGAAAAATACAATCTAGATGTCAGTCAATTGAATGCCTCTATTAAACTTTACAATGACATTGTTCTTACAAGCAACACAGTGCTAGTGAACAATGTAGCAAGTTTATTAGAAGGTTTTGATTCGCAAGCAACGCTAGGAACTGGATTACAACTAATACGGCTTCTTGTAGATGTTAGTCAATTGAATGCTGCTATCGAGGCTTACAATCGTATTGTTATTAAAAGCGATGCTGAAACTCTTAAAAAGCTCTCCAATAACTTGGAATTTGTAGAAATCGGTCGTGTTCTCAAAGAACTGAGAGCTTCTCTTAGAGCTAGCTAGTAAGAATCTATCGCTGACTTATAAATTCAAGTAGGGTGGGCGATGCCCATCCTACTTAATTGTTTTATATTCCCACGATATTAGCGACGCGATTAATCACCGATTTCAAAGGGCGGAAGCCCCTAAATTCTATTTATGGGGATGAAGCCCGACGTGCAAGAAGATTGCACGCCAAACTTGTCCCTAACTCTCGTTTCCTTTGAAACCCATTTCTGGGTAAGGTTTGCCTCGAAGACTGTTTAAAGTCGGCTGACTCCAAACGACACTGGTTTAACTCCCGTACATCCTGTTTAATCGTTTGGTTCCAGAGCTACAAACTGGCAAGCATTTGTAGGTGGGACTTTTAGCACTTCCTTTAAACGTAGTCCAGTAAAGGACTGCCATCTGGTCAAGTTGCGTTAACTGCAGAGCCAACGAATTTATTCGTGGGGTTTGCACTCAACTAGGAGTCCCTGACGTCCACCAATTTTATCTGAAACCAACGGCTGCTTGCCAAACGAAAGCCAGCAACAAGAAGAACACAGGAATGAGTGGTAGAACATCTACCAGCGGGTCGAAGATTTGGTAAGCTTCAGGTAGTTTTGCTAATAACAATGCTGCTTCCATATTTATTAAATCCACCTATCCAACACAGCTTTCACAAGTATCGTGAACCTTTTCTACGTCCAATAGGAACGTAGTTTCCTGACATCGCTACCAGGAGTTCCTGCTTCTTCGGATGTTCCAGACATTCGCATGAATCGAGTGCCGAGTAACAATTACCTCCACAGGCAGCACCACCGTAGTTCGTACGGTTGTACAAAAACATCTATCAAAAAGATTGATAAATATAATATCAGAATCGTGAAGTACCCGCCACCGATTCGGAGTACCGAATGAGCGTGGGAGCTTCCAGTTTCATAGGTCAGTGCCACGTTAGGGATTCCTATTGCTAAGAATTCGGAACCAAATCCGATGATGGTCTTACCTGTCCTCCGGAGGTTTGGGACTCGCCCCTTACTCCCGTACACCCGTGTGTACCCTGGCAGCAACCCGCCTCCCGCAGGTTGTTTGATTTTTGTTTTGAGGCTGATCCGTTACAGAAATCCTACTCAGAATTAGTCAAAGCTTATCAAAGCTATACAACAAAGTCTGAGTTTCGTTTACTTCCTGCTTCATTCTGGCAACGTCGGCGTTAACCAGTCCACAGGCGCGAGCACTGTCTAACTGACAGCTATTAAAAAATTGCTTTCGAGGGGCTACTAACGATCCTCTGTCTGTGGAGCTTGCACTTCGCCTGTGGCACGTTTATCAAACGCCAGTCGTTTGCTGGAAGGGTTATCCTCTGACGGCACGGTTGTTAACCGTTAATATATTGCCGATCCTAGCATCTTTTAGCTATACCTACTCAAAATTGACTATCTTTGATGAGGCTTGAATAGCTTTTAGGTTACAGTTCCATACCCTGCTACGTAAATCCTAGACAAGTCTAGACATTCTACTTCTTTCTTCTCGGGGAG
>NZ_CAWUDP010000113.1:0-30553 GCF_963920835.1 Scytonema sp. PCC 10023 | reverse complement strand
TAAATCCCCCACCATAGCAGGCGTCACTGCGTAGGTAGCTGTTCACTGTTTTAAGAATCTCTTCCGGCAGAGGTGCATCAAAATCATCACCTTTCTGGCAGTTTTGGGCTTTTATGTTTGCGGTTCCCAACAAGTAACCTTTTTTTGATACAGTAATGCTTTGTCGATCGCTGGAATCTTTATGTCCCAGGTATCGCTCCCCCAATCGCTCCATCCAGATTTACCCCTCACTGCTCTTGCGCCCATGCAGGATGTGACAAACCTCTGGTTTATGAAGGTCATTGCCCACTACGGCAGTCCTGACTACTTCTTCACAGAATATTTTCGCGTGAATGATACCTCACGGCTCAATCGTAGCATTCTGGCAGCAATCACCGAAAACGACACGGGCCGCCCCGTTTTTGCTCAAATGATTGGCGAAAGCATTCCAGACTTAGTAAGAACAGCACAGGAACTCTGCCGTTATAATATCGCTGGAGTTGACTTGAATATGGGCTGTCCAGCACCTAGAATCTATCGCAAAAATGTTGGGGGTGGATTGCTGCTCTTACCAGAAAAAGTGGATCGGATTTTGGGAGAACTGCGTTCTGCTGTGAATGATCGACCTTTGACCGTCAAGATGCGCGTAGGCTTTGAAAATACAGATACCTTTTACGAAATTCTAGATATGATCAATCGCCACAGCATTGATTTGCTGAGTTTGCATGGTCGCACAGTGAAAGATATGTACCACGGGGCAGTGAAATATGATTTGATTGCTGAAGCGGTCAGACGGGTGGATTGTCCAGTGCTTGCTAATGGCAATATCCACTCGGCGACTACAGCCCTGGAAGTGCTTTCTCAAACGGGTGCGGCGGGTATCATGGTAGGACGCTGGGCGATTGGGAATCCTTGGATTTTTAATCAAATTCGGCAGGCTTTGCGCTCCGAGCCGATCACTCCCGTTCCTTTAGTAGAGGTACGCAACTATATTGATCGTTTATGGCAAACCCCTACAGCACCCACTATGCCAGAGCGAGCGCGGGTAGGCTACCTCAAAATGTTCCTCAACTACATTGCCCTCAGTGTTGACGCTGAAGGTCATTTCCTGCGGCTGATGCGACAGGCGCAAACTGAGGTAGAACTGTTTAACCTGTGCGATCGCGTTCTCCTAGCTGAAGGAACGAAAACTTTAGCCCTAACACCCTCCTTGAGCGTGTAACGCCTGGCAACTATTTAGTTCAGATTTATCAGTAATAAGGTTATACCGTTTCAAGCTGTCTCAATGGACACTTGGTATGCGACAAATAAATTAAGGCGACAATGCAAAAACTCCTTTTTAATGACAGAGATAGCTTTAGAGCGCAAGCCCTATTCCTTGGTAAGAAGATTAACGTACAAAGATTGGAGAATTACGTTTGCTTGGCGGCTATGCCAGTAATGGTTACAGTAGGTGAACACGGCTGTGCGGTACTGCTGGACTATGGTGCAGTTGTCCTGTTTAACCTTGAGCCTGTAGAAAAGGTAGCCTTCTTGACTAAACTATCCTCTCAAGTTAGTGACTCTTTTGCTGAGCCGGAAACAGAAGAGGTGGAAGTTCAGCTCAACGTTGAACAGAGTGAGAAAGTTAAGGAAGGAACAATTTTACTGCATGATTTTAGTGTAGAACGCTTACAGATAGTGGCTGATATTCTCGCTAAGAGTGTTGTGCTGTCTCATTATGAAACTAGCCTAGCTACTGTATTTGATCAAATTGAACCGTTTGCAGCTAGTCTCCTTTCTGAAAATAGGAGTAGACGCCAGAGTCGGGAATTACTGCGTCAACTCGGCACTACATTGTTAGTTCAACATAAGATTGTCGGTCGAGTAGAGATCATTGATAAGCCGGATCTGCTGTGGGAATCCCCACAGCTAGAAAACTTATATCTGCGCTTGGAAGATGAATACGAAATCCGTGAGCGTCACAATGCCTTGGAACGCAAACTAGAGCTCATTTCCCAAACTGCACAAACAGTGCTGGAGTTCATGCAGCATAGCAGTAGCCAGCGAGTAGAGTGGTATGTGGTGATTCTGATTGTGGTGGAGATTCTGCTATCACTGTACGACATCCTTTTCAAAGGCTAACGCTAAACTTGGAGATCGTAAACAATTGCTGGCTTTGACTACCAATCTGTAGTAGAAGTAGCGAAGGCACTGCCGCCATGCACAGCCTGAAACCCTTGCTGTAAAATAGATACACAAAGAAAATTGCTATTTTACCAAAAAACGGAAAAAAAGCTTGTTTTGGCTGTAAGCTGTTGCACTTACAATTTAGCAATGCTTAAAATTTTAATCCATAGCCTCAAACTTTCTCCACGTCAGTTCGACGGGTTGAAAAAGGTACAAAAAAGGCTGAGACTGTATTTAGACGAAAAATACGCATGATGTCGAGCGCGATGGAAAGTATTGTATCTCGGTTAGATGTGAAAAATTTATTAATATTTCCAGGCAGGCAAGATGCCTGCCCCACAAGAAAATACAATTAACCCAACGCTGACTTCAACTCACTCCGCGCTTGTTCCAACGCCTCTGGTAATTTACTCGCATCGCGTCCGCCTGCTTGTGCAAGGTTTGGTCTTCCGCCACCGCCACCACCACAAATTTTGGCGATCGCACCAATAAACTTCCCAGCTTGCAAGCCTTTTTTATTCACCTCTGGACTGAAAGCAGCAACTAGGCTGACTTTTCCTTCTTCCGGAACAGAACCCAACACGATCGCACCATTACCGACTTTTTGCAGCAAGCGTTCGGCTACGGTTTTTAAGGACTCTGGATCAACGTCTTCCATCTTGGCGACGAGAATTTTATAATCGCCAATCGATTCGACTGTTTGCAGCAAGCTATCAGATTTGGCAATAGCTAGCTGTGATTTGAGAGTTTCCAGTTCCTTCTGGGTGGTTTTGAGTTCGTTTTGCAGAGTGGTGATTCTGTCGGGGAGTTCTTCGGGTTTTACCTTAAAGCGATCGCTCAAATCCTTCACAACCTTATCACGGACATTCAGGTAATCTAATATAGCAGGACCAGAAACAGCTTCAATCCGCCGCACTCCCGACGCTACGCCAGCTTCCGAGACGATTTTGAAAACTCCTATCTCCGCAGTGTTACTGACGTGAGTCCCACCGCACAGTTCCATTGATACACCAGGAAAGTCAATCACGCGCACTTCTTCGCCGTATTTTTCCCCGAACATGGCAACAGCACCTCTCGCTTTTGCTTCTGCTAAGGGCAAAGTTTCCACTTTGGCAGAGTGTGCTTCGCCAATCCAAATGTTCACCAGTTCCTCAACTTGCTGCACTTCTTCTGGTGTCAGAGGACGCGGACAGTTGAAGTCAAACCGCAACCTGTCAAAGGAGACAAGGGAACCTGCTTGGGATATCCCTTCATCAACAACTTTCTTCAACGCTGCTTGCAATAAGTGAGTTGCGGTGTGGTTGGCTTGGGCGCGGCGACGATTAGCTGGATCAATTTGTGCGGTCACAGCATCTCCTACTCGGATTGTACCGCGTTCGATGCGTCCGAAGTGAACAAAGAAATCAGATTCTTTCTTCACATCGTGAATTGTCACGAGAACACCGTCACCGGAGATATAACCGCGATCGCCTATTTGTCCTCCCGACTCTGCATAAAATGGGGTTTGGTCGAGGACAATTTGCACTTCTGTCCCTGCTTCTGCTTCTTCTTGGGAAACGCCGCCTACCAACACCACCTCGACTTTAGATGTCGCTATAGCTTGGGTGTAACCTAAAAATTCTGTCGCGTGGATATCCTCTGCTAGCTTGTCGAGAGAACCTTGCACCGTTAAATCGATGGTTTTGTGTGCTTCCTTGGCGCGTTCTACCTGATGACGCATTTCTGCATTGAAACCCGCTTCATCAACGGTGAGGTTGTTTTCAGCAGCAATTTCTTGAGTGAGTTCGAGGGGGAAACCGTAGGTATCGTACAAAGTAAAAGCACTTTCACCGCTGATTTGGGTTTCGCCTTTGCTTTGCACCTGGGCAATGATTTCCTCAAGCAGTTTTTCGCCGCGTTCCAAAGTTCTCAAAAACTGAGACTCTTCGCGTTGCAGTTCCGCTTTGATAGCGTTTTCGCGTTGCCGCACGTTAGGGTATGCTGATTCTGAAAGGGCGATCGCCGTCTCAGCAACTTGGGTGGTAAATTCTCCTTGAATGCCAATCAATCTTCCGTGACGTACAACACGACGAATCAGGCGACGCAGCACATAACCTCGTCCGACGTTGGAAGCGCGGATTTCATCGGCTATCATATGGACGACCGCACGAATATGATCGCCAATCACTTTTAAGGAGACTTTGGTTTTCTCATCAGCCGATTCGTAGTCTATCCCAGCAATATCCGCTGCTTTTTTAAGAATGGGGAAAACCAAATCAGTTTCGTAGTTGTTGGGAACTTTTTGGAGGATTTGCGCCATCCTTTCCAAACCCATCCCAGTGTCGATGTTTTTGTTAGCCAGCGGTGTTAAATTCCCTTGAGCATCCTGGTTGTATTGCATGAAGACGAGGTTATAAACCTCAATGAATCGGCTGTCGTCTTCTAAATCAATATTCTCATCACCGCGTTCGGGGTGAAAGTCGTAGTGTATTTCTGAACATGGACCACAAGGACCAGTAGGACCAGAATTCCAAAAGTTGTCTTCCCTCAAACGTTTAATTCTGGCTTCCGGAACGCCGATTTTATCACGCCAGATTTCAAAAGCTTCGTCGTCTTCCTCAAAGACGCTGACAACGAGATGTTCTGGGGGTAAACCAAAGACTTTTGTTGTCAACTCCCAACCCCAGGCGATCGCTTGTTCTTTAAAATAGTCCCCAAAGCTGAAGTTACCCAACATTTCAAAAAACGTGTGATGCCGTTTGGTGCGTCCGACGTTTTCGATATCATTGGTACGGATGCATTTTTGGGAAGTTGTCGCCCGCTTGAATTCTGGTGTACGCTGTCCTAGGAAAATGGGTTTAAATGGTAGCATCCCCGCGATCGTCAGCAGTACGGTTGGGTCTTCTGGAACAAGGGAAGCACTCGGGAGAATTTGGTGTCCCCGTTGGGCGTAGAAGTCAAGGAATAAGGCGCGAATTTCGTTACCGCCGAGGTACTGGGGATGATCAGACATGGGTATTTACAAAATTAGTTTCAATAACTAAGGATTCGGGATTGGGAAAAGACCTAGTACAGCGCGGCGGAAATAAAGCTACCCTTCGGGTTCAGCAGTCGCCTGCGGAGGGAAACCCTCCCGCAGCGCTGCTTCACCATTTCAAAGCAGCGAAAAGGCAACATGATCAGCTTTTTGACTTTTGACTTTTGACTTTTGACTTCCAAAGCAGCGGTACTAGTCCCCAGTCCCTAGTCCCCATTTTTGCATTTTGTTTCTGTTTGCGACCACTAAGCGTTGCTAAGGTCGTAGCTTGTGTACCTATTATGTTGTGCCACACTCACCTAACTTTGGTAGGATGAGCGAGTGTGCTGACGATTATTAGAATAAAAGCAGAAAAAAAAATCAAAATTCCCTAAAAGAGGTAGATTATGGCATTAAAAATGACAGTACCGAATATTGCCTGTGAAGACTGTGGAGCAACGATTACCGAATCGATCCACACTGTGGAACCTGATGCCAAAGTAGATGTGGATGTCAAAGCGAAAACTGTGACTGTGGAAGCACAAGCTTCTGAAGAGTCCATCAAACAGGCAATTGTCGCTGCCGGTTACACTGTGGAAGGTTATCAACACGGATGAATGATTAAGGATGAATGATGAAGTGTTTTGTAGTTGATTCGTATTTCATCATTCATACTTCACACCTGATTTCCCAGCATCACTGCCACAAAATTTTTGTCAATCTTTGCTCTTTTTAAGTGGCTAGAATGACCTGTTGTTAAATGTAGGTTAAATTGTTAGAGTCAGTTTTTATAAAAAGTTAATATTACGTAGTATTACGTAGTTCTTTGACAAATTGTCAAGCAATATAGGAAAAAGGTTATGGTTTATTGAATATACGCTCTTGTGGGTTTGAAACTGTAACCTGATTGCTGTATACATCTGTACATTTCTGGTCCTAACAGTACAGGTCTTGTTTTGCAAGACCTGCTTATATGGCATATTCTGCCAGCCTGATTTCTCAGTTAAGTTTGCCGAACCGTATTGGTTCCGCTTCGCTAACGACAAAGTTGAATAACTTAATCAACATAGCTTTCGCGTGCGTCTGCACGCTCCCACTCTCACAGCTTTGTCTAGTTTTGACTAGTTCTGTATAGGTTTTTCGGAGCGATCGCTTGTTTTCCTCAAAAAGTTCTTTATGCGAGGAAGAGTTTAGATTGTTGATTTTACCATAATTTCAGAAAAATCTATCTAGAGTATTAGAGAAATCGCTTCATACTTGCATAAAATATTCGGTATTTCTACTGTTTGAAAGAAATGCTTACACGGCAGACATTCTGTATCAGTAATCGAAAGGACAGCGATTGTATAAAGAAAGCTCAACTACCATGAGGTGAAAAACGACAGATTTATGGTAGACATAAGAGTGAAATAATATCAGGGAATAATGAGTGCCCCCCGTTGCCAAAAATATCGGCTGGGGAAAAGGTGTAAAAAACTCAGTACCGGAGCAAACCGCGCTACCAATCAACTCGTATTGTGTCGGGAGTCTGCCCTCAAGAGTAACTGCTTTTGAGTGTAGGAGAGATCAAGGGGGTATGAGTTTTTTGTAGTTCTTAATGTATCGGCACAATCAGTAATCAGGGAGCATCAGTAGATCTAACCAGATATATACCCTTGAAGTTGAAATAGGGCAAAAAGCAGAGCAATGAATATATCTATTCTGGTCTTCGGAGGTGATCATTTTCTCGCCACACTTCCAGATCAGCTCCGTGATGCATCCACTTTTAGCGTAGAAGCGATCGCTAATGTAAATCAGGCGGTGTCACGCATCCAAATCAAGCCGCCTGATGTCATACTGGTACAGGCTAGTTTGCATGGCAGTATGGAACTCTGCCGTTGGTTGAAAGAACAGACAAAGCTATCCTGGATTTACTGTATCCTGGTGGAGGATAATCCCGAGTTGCTGGCTGGCAAAAGTCAGTTTGGCAGGGAATGGGAGTTGGAGATGACTTGTGCTGCACTACGCCAAGGAGCTGATGCTTACATTTGGCAGCTACCAAAGCAAAAAACAGGCAATCCTCCAGCAGAGGAAACTGCCAACGAACAATTATTGCTAGCTCACTTGACTGTAGGCTTGCGTAAGGCACAGAAGTATCGCGATTTGGTGCGGACAAATGATTTGTTGACAGCCATATCCTTAGCTGATTCGTTGACGGAATTGAAGAATCGCCGTGCCTTAGACGGAGAGTTACCCAGGCACATTCAAAAAGCCCGTAGTCATGGAGATGCGCTCTCATTGATGATTCTGGATGTGGACTATTTTAAGAAAGTGAACGATAGCTATGGGCATTTGGTTGGCGATCGCCTGTTGCAGCTTTTATGTCACCGTCTGCGCCACAATCTGCGGTTTGGTGACACCCCTTTCCGCTATGGTGGAGAGGAATTTGTCATTGTTCTAACCAACACCACCTGCGACGAAGCACTGCTGGTGGCGCGTCGTCTCAATCGTATTGTTAGCGAGCAACCATTTGCAATTAACGACAAACTCGCAATCAACATTACAATCAGCGTCGGAACGGCTTGTTTACAACCAGAAGATGATAGCAAGGGAACCAGCTTGTTGGAACGTGCTGATCAATTCCTGTTGCAAGCTAAAGCGACTGGACGTAATCGTGTTGTTGGTTGCAGTCGCCATATGTTCCCTAACGCTTCACATCTTCAGGCTGTTTCTTGATTAGCCTGTGCAATTGCATACGTACACTCTGCTACTGATGCACGTTGTCGCATTGCATTGACTAAAGCTTGATATGCCGCCCAATTTTCTTGCAGCAGCGTTTTGGCTTGCAGGGTACAAAAGCGCTGTTTCTGCTCACAACTTGATGCAGAAAATCCTATATTTGTCAATACCATTGATAGCTTGCTTTTATCATCAACTCCTCCCTCGGAGTTTTTATAAACCAGTGTTTCAGCGGCAATACCTGCCATCCAAATTGTGCAGTAACGGTCAACTATTTGAGCACTGATTGTACCGCGTTCCAGTTGGGATGCTAATTCGCCATCATCAAAGGTCACACCACCTTGCCCTGGTTGTTTTTGTTTGAGTGCTTCCCAAGCACTTAAGGTATAGCTGATAACTGGAATACCCAACAGGTAAGCGACGAGAAAATGTCCTGCTTCGTGGTGAATGATACGTTCTCTGTGTTCAGGTGAAAAACCAGCCAGCGAATCTATAAGTAAATTTCCGCATTTACCTTGTAAACTAAATGCATCGAAAGTTGCTATTCCCAAAACAGCAAAGGTGGCAATTGCCGGGACTGTAGGTGACAAGTGAAACAATGGTCCCAAAAGACTAGACATCGTCATCACAAAAATAGATATTGCTGTTAAATTCAAGGCTGTTTTGCTCATACCACAGATCGTTCAGCTTAATCTTTCTTAACTCTTTTTTTATTATGAGTCGATCTTGGCTGACTAGAAAATAAGTAAGCGGACATAATTAAACGTAGGATGTGTTAGGCGCAGCCGCAGGGCATCAATTCCTTGAGCAGCATGCGTTACTGCCCTAAGCGATTGCGCGATGGCACGGAGTGCCCGCCTGCGGCGATCGCCATCTAATAAGCTGAAAATCCTACAATTTGCACATCATCTTTTAATCAAATTCTTGTAGGGTGGGCTGGAAAGTCCCCCCAAATTGTGCAAACTAAATGCACAATAGCTTACCCGATGGCTAGGAAACTCGTCTGTTTCATAAAGAAATCGGCTTTTTGAATATTTTTTTAGGTGATTTTACTTATAAATACGCAGCTAAAAATTTTCTTATATTTCCGGATAATTTCTTTTTTCTTTGAATTTATTTAGTGTAGAAAATTATCTTTTTAAAGAGTACCCCAAAGGGTACTGCTAAACAAGGTTATAACTTTTTACAATGCAAGTACTAGCCGACTAAAAGTTTCTGATAACTATTTTTAGTCTAATAAGCTAACTTGTTATTGCTATTACCTGAAAACGAAATATTTAAAGTTCTCTTGAAAATTAACTCATTTCCTAATATCAGACACCGAAATCATAGGAACATCGTTATGAAACAAGGCAGAAACACTGTTAACGACGGTTTCAGGAATCAGTTAGAGTCTTACATTTTAACTCATTTTAAAGGCTTTTGGAATCTTGTCCAAAGCAATAACTTTCTGAAGCGGCAGATTAACAAATTTCTAATTAATAGCGCAATATACAAAAGCAAAACCCGTCCCTATCCTTTAAGTACATTAGCGGAATACACGTCTTGGGATTCCTTAACTGATAGAACTTGGAGTGGGCGTCATTTACCACCTGTGAATGTAGATGAGAACAAACTGCCCTCGCTTGAAGAACTCAAGGAGTTGTTCTTAAGAAAAGGTGATACAAATTTGTCTTCTAAATCCACTCTTTTGTTTTCGTATTTTGCTCAATGGTTTACGGATGGATTTTTAAGAACTGACCGCACTAATAATTTAAAAAACACCTCAAACCATGAAATTGATGTCAGTCCGTTGTATGGCTTAAACAAAAAAATGACCGACATCCTGAGGTCACACCAAGGCGGTAAGTTCAAGAGTCAAATGATTAATGGCGAGGAATATCCCCCCTATTATTTTGAGAACGGAGTTGTTAAAGAAGAATTGAAATATCTTTTCAAATCTCCCGATGAAATTCTACCTAAACATGAACTAGAGCCAGCTAAAAAAGAAAAGCTGTTTGCAATGGGTAAGGAGAGGGGCAATGTGCAAATTGGCTACGTGATGATGAACACCCTTTTCTTAAGAGAACACAATCGCATATGTGATGTTCTAGCGGCTCATTATAGTGATTGGGATGACGAGCGACTCTTTCAAACAGCGAGAAATATTGTCATTGTTTTGTTAATTAAAATTGTTCTTGAAGAATATATTAATCATATTGCTCCTTACAACTTCAAATTTTTTGTCGATCCATTATCTTTTACAAATGAAAAGTGGTATCGGCAAAATTGGATGACTCTGGAGTTTAATTTGTTATATCGATGGCACAGCCTAGTACCAAATGAAGTTTATTTGGATAGCCAGAAAATTCCCATAACCGAGACACAATGGAACACGGAAATGGTCACTAGTAGGGGTTTGGGACGCTTGTTTGAGGACGCTTCCAATCAAGCTGCTGGAGAAATAGGTGTTTTTAACACCGCACCCTTCCTGATTGATACAGACTTAAAAAGCATCCAACAGGGTAGGGACGCACGCTTAGCAAGCTACAACGATTACCGCGAATTGTGTCAGTTTCCACGAGTCACCGATTTCGACCAGATTACTGGTAATGTAGAAGCTCAAAAACTGCTGAAACGTTTATACGGTCATGTAGACAACATTGAATTCTACGTAGGACTCTTCGCTGAAGACACGCGCGAGAACTCTGCTGTAGGTGCCTTAATTGGTAGACTAGTAGGGATCGATGCTTTTTCGCAAGCATTAACGAACCCGCTGTTGGCTGAAAATATTTTCAACGAAAAAACTTTTTCACCAATTGGTATGGAAATTATTCAGACAACCCGGAATCTTTCGGATGTTCTACATCGCAATATTCCTCAAACAGACAAACGCTTTAAAGTAACCTTGACCCAAGGTAAATAAAAAGTCAAAAGTCAAAAGAGAAATTATATCTTTTGCCTTTTTTCTTTTGTTGTAGTAAGCGCTGTCTTCGCTAAAGCGCTTACTACGAACCCTTCAAATCAAAATTGATAGACGACTGGGTGCAAGATACGAATTTCTCTTCCCCACTACCCAAAACTGATCTATGCAAACTCAAAAAGGCAAATTAGAACTTGGTAGGGAATATCCAACACCAAACGAGGCGTCTGCTATCGAAGCCATTGAACAAATGACCAGACAGCAGATTGAGCAAAACTATCAAGCAGGCGATCGCCCAGCCCGACGAGATGCTCACGCTAAACATCATGGTTGTGTTCAAGGGGAATTTATTGTTGAAACCAACTTACCGGAAGAAATGAAAGTTGGCGTTTTCAAAGAACCAGGAAAGAAATTTACTGCTTGTATTCGCTTTTCCAATGCTTCAGGAAATGCAGCCCAACCTGATACAAAAGGTGATGGTCGCGGTATGGCTGTGAAACTCTTGGGTGTGGAAGGCGAGAAGCTGATTGAAGACGAAAAGAACACTCAAGACTTTATTTTGGTCAACCATCCTGTATTTCTGATTCGGAATCTCCAGGATTACGTTCAGTTTTTTGCTGCTATTAGAGCAGCAAAGGGTACTATACCATTAAAGTTTTTTATTCCTGGTTTCAATCCATTGAAATGGCGCTTGCAAGAATTGATAATTGCCAGGACAATTCAGAGTAAAAAGATTGTCAGTCCATTGGAAATTCAATATTGGAGCATGACGCCTTACAAATTTGGTGATAGAGCAATTAAATTTTCTGCAAAACCCTCTGCTGAGAATATTTCGGGCAGGGAAGTTGCTAATTCTCACAACTATCTGCGTGAGGCAATGGTCGAGCATTTAAACAGCAAGGGAGCTACTTTTGATTTTTTGATTCAGTTTCAAACAGATGCTGAAAAAATGCCGATTGAAGATTCATCTGTTGAATGGAAATCTCCTTTTCACAAAGTCGCTACTATCAAAGTTCCTCCTCAAAAATTTGACTCTCGCGAACAAATGGAGTTTTGTGAGAATCTATCTTACAATGCGTGGCATTCCTTACCAGAACATCAACCATTAGGTAACACGAACCGCGCTCGCAAGCAAATATATGAATCAATTTCTCAGCTTCGGCATGAATTGAATGGTGTTTCCAAAGTTGAACCTACTGAGGAAGAATTATTTGCACTTTTTGGTAGTAAATAGTGTTCGTGTAATGCTTGTATATTAAAACGATGGATCTATACAAATAAAGTCTGCTTAGGCAGGCTTTTTAGTTTTTATACTCGTTGAATTCCTAGAGATGATATTTTTTTTTCATTGACTCAGTTTATTTACTGAAATTACTATCAAAACCAAAATTTGTCGTTTTGGATTTTAAATTTGAAATTGCTTATCATGGATCTGGACGAACCTACACTGTCCGGAGATACCATGCCAAAACGGCTGATTACAGGGTTAAATAATTTGTTCCAGCGAGATAGAATTGTACGTAACCTAGAGATTTTTCAAGACTTTATCATTATTTCTCTATGCCTTGGTTTATTCTGTGTGATGCTTATACGACTGGGAGATATGTTCTTCTCTTTTTTGCATCCATTGGATTTACGGCAAGTAACATCTGATATCTTGTTCATTTTGATTTTGGTAGAGTTATTTCGCTTGTTACTTGATTACTTGCAAGTACAACAAATATCCGTAGGAGCAGCAGTGGAAATTACCATTGTTTCTGCTTTGCGAGAAGTAATTTTACGCGGTGTCCTCGAAATTCCTCGTGATCAAATTTTTGGAATTTCTGTATTTTTAGTCGTTTTAGGGGTAATTTTTGTCGCTTTACCTTGGGTATCTCATGTTTTGGAAAACACTAGAATTAGTAACTCCGAAAAAATAGAAGGAAAAACGCGATCGCTGGCTGAAAATCCCCTACCTTCTGATTAGTAAATCTTAAGTAGGGTGCGTTACGGCTTTAGCCTAACGCACCATCTTAATGGCGGTGCGTTAGGCGCTCATGTCATATTTGTCGTTACAAATCATATCTAAAAGCTGCGCCTAACACACCCTACAAGAATTTTATGTTTACTTTATAAATGACCTCTTACTACCAACTTTCGTTTCAGGCATACATAACGCTACGAACTTGTGAAATTTTTTACTTAGTGCTTACTATGTATCCCTCAAAGTTCCCTGGGCGGACTTTTACCGTTTTATGTTCAACAAAATTGCTCTATACTTAAAACTAAAATACTACATCTGCTATATAAAAAAATAAAAAAATTAATTTTAATTCCTGCGGAACATTCCGGATAGAAATTGCGACAGGGTGAATGAAAACGCTGCCAGATGTTACAAAGCCTAAAATCTGATGAAGTACTTAGGTGAACTGTGCGAAAAAATACATTATTTGCTCTATTTATAAGTTTATCTCTGGCTACAACTCCCCTACTGGTAACTGCCCAAACAGTTGATCAGTTGTATCAGCAAGGTGTTACCGCCCAAAATGACGGTAATTACTCACAAGCCGAAGCGATATGGCGTAAAGTCTTGCAACAGTTCCCCAAAGATGGGACTGCATACTTTTATTTGGGAAAAGCGCTGTATTTTCAAAAGAAATTGGATGAGGCAGTTGCCGCATACAAGAAAGCTATCCAACTCAACCCCAACAATGTTCGCGCTTACATTGGTTTAGGTTTGGCGTTGAATGACCAGAAGAAATTTGATGAGGCGATCGCAGCGTACCGCAAAGCGATCCAAATCGACCCTAAATATTCTCTTGCTTACGAAAACCTGGGTTTAGCGCTGTATGACCAGAAAAAGGTGGATGAAGCAGTTGCAGTTTTCCGCAAAGCAATCCAAATCGACCCTAAAAATTCTAATGATTCCGGTAACGCGGAAAATATACCCACAGATCCAAAAAAGCTGGATGCTACGGCTTACAACAATCTGGGCGATGCGCTGTATGACCAGAACAAACTCGATGAAGCGATCGCCGCCTACAACAAAGCCATCCAACTGATCCCCAACTATGCATCGGCTTACAACAATCTGGGCATTGCGCTGAGGAAGCAGAACAAACTCGATGAAGCAATTGCCGCCTACAACAAAGCCATCCAACTCAACCCCAACTATGCATCGGCTTACTACAATCTGGGCATTGCGCTGAGGAACCAGAACAAACTCGATGAGGCAATTGCCGCCTACAACAAAGCCATCCAACTCAACCCCAACTATGCATCGGCTTACAACAATCTGGGCAATGCGCTGAGTGACCAGAAAAAACTGGATGAGGCAATAGCCGCCTACAACAAAGCCATCCAACTCAACCCCAAGGATGCTGATGCTTACTACAATCTGGGCAATGCGCTGAGTGACCAGAAAAAACTCGATGAGGCGATCGCCGCCTACAACAAAGCCATCCAACTCAACCCCAAGGATGCTACGGCTTACCACAATCTGGGCATTGTGCTGAGTGACCAGAAAAAACTCGATGAAGCAATCGCCAACTTCAACAAAGCCATCCAACTCAACCCCAAGGATGCTGATGCTTACATCTACCTGGGCATTGCGCTGTATAACCAGAAAAAAGTCGATGAAGCGATCGCCAGCTTCAACAAAGCCATCCAACTGGACCCCAACGATGCTAATGCTTACATCTACCTGGGCATTGTGCTGGCTGACCAGAAAAAACTGGATGAGGCGATCGCCGCCTACAACAAAGCCATCCAACTCAACCCCAACTATGCTACGGCTTACAACAATCTGGGTAATGCGCTGAGTGACCAGAACAAACTCGATGAAGCGATCGCCGCCTTCAACAAAGCCATCCAACTCAACCCCAACTATGCTGATGCTTACTACAATCTGGGCAAAGCGCTGTTCTTTCAGAACAAACTCGATAAGTCAATTGCTGCTTTAAACAAAGCTATCCAACTGAACCCCAACTATGCTGATGCTTACAATGGTCTGGGCAATGTGCTGAGCCAGCAGAACAAACTCGACGAAGCGATCGCTGCTTACCAAAAGGCACTGAATTTACCAGAGGATAAGACTGGAACTCCAACTACTGCTCATACTTTGGCTCACAATAATTTAGGTTTAACACTCCAACAGCAAGGAAAATTAAAAGAAGCAATTTCAGAGTATGAGAAAGCTGTTGCCATCGATCCAAATTATGTCTATGCCAGTAACAACCTCAAAGAAGCACAGCGGTTATTAGGAAAAAGCGGTAACGTTGCTGAAGCATCGGATGACAGAGCATGGTTGCCCAAGAATGAGCCATCTTTGCCCATTTTACGCCCTGTGGTATTTATCACCGCTGAGTTTAACACCCGCGAAAGACTGGGAAATGAAAACGGTGCGGGTATAGTCATCAAGCGAGAAGGAAATCGGACATTAATCGTTACCAATCGCCACGTCATTTTTGATAAGGATGCTAATCAACAGGGTAAAAATATTCAAGTCGAATTTTTCAGTCAACCGCCTTCTGGTAAAGTCAGAATGCGGCGAGATGCCAAACTCTTGGTCATGACGCCTCCAGATGATTCCATGGATTTAGCTGTTTTGGAAGTCATTGGCAACCTACCAGAAGATATCAAACCCTTACCCACTTCTCAAAACCCCATCCATCGGGGAATGTCCATCCGGACGATAGGTCATCCCTTCGACCAAGTTCCCTGGTCAAGGGATTCAGGAGAAATTAGCAGCCACAGCAATCAACAAATTCTGATATCAGTCAAAGGCGCAATTAAAGCAGGCTATTCTGGTGGTCCCGTCATTAACTCGCAGAATCAGCTTTTGGGTATCATTGTTGAACGCGACTCTGCTAGTGGACTAGCTTTTGCCTATCCTATGTCTGTGATTAAGGAAAAACTGCGTAATTTGGGTCTAAAAGCGCTATGAACTACAAAATCTTTTTCACAAGCTTATTGCTCCTGAGTTTCAGCTATCTTCCTGCCCAAGCTTCCTGTCGAGAAGGCAACCCTCGCT
Source organism: Scytonema sp. PCC 10023 (assembly GCF_963920835.1). Classification (NCBI taxonomy): domain Bacteria; kingdom Bacillati; phylum Cyanobacteriota; class Cyanophyceae; order Nostocales; family Scytonemataceae; genus Scytonema; species Scytonema sp. PCC 10023. The sequence continues at coordinate 14,779 of NZ_CAWUDP010000113.1, read as the reverse complement.
CTACAGAATATATCCGTCGCAACCAACCAAACCGTTGCGAAGGTATCCAGCGAGAAGCCATTAGCGGGAATAGCCTGCGTTTGATTTCCATCGCCATCCGCAACATTCCTAGCTATGGCGAAACTCTCCTCATGCAAATTCCTCGGATAAATGACGGTAGCAACCCACAAGTCAAGCTGCAATCTTTAGAGAAAAATTATCAATTAGATAACCCTTCCCTGTCTCCCAATAGTTCTGGCTATAGCTTCAGTTGGGATACTTACGTCCTTAAGAGAGAAGACATACCAGCAGATAGCCTCCGCGCCTTAGCATATTTCAACTTGGGTTCCTCACCAGTACATATACCTGTGATTCTAGGAGAAACTTCTGGCAAGTATGAATTTGTTTTCTTTACTCCCAGTCGTGCTAAATTCTCTACATTTGAAATCCTGCGCGATGGAAAACGAGTTTACAGCAGTCCGCTTAATAATGCTCGAAGCGGTGAAATTGTCTTTAACTGGGATGGACGCAATGCTCCTGCTGGACGTTATGAACTGCACATTGTTGCTAATATCGAGCCAAAAGGTCAACCTGCGCAACCATTTGAGCGGAGATTTGTTTTTGAACACAACCCAAACTGGCTGAAATAGCTGAAATGGATAAAAAAACAATGGCACGTAGACAAAAGACTAGGCAAAAACTTACTCCTTTCTTCAGTTGGGCAATGCGGGGAATTTGGCAAGCTCTAACAACTATTGTGGCGTGGGTCGTGTCTGTTGTCAGAGTTATTCTAACATTAATTATTCAAAAAGTAAATCATCTAATAAATTATTTAGTACAGAGAAAATTAGTCCTTTTTGTCCTGTTTCTCTTTCTCGCTTTTGGTCTCCTTGGTCTTGCCGCTATTATCCCCAGAACTCATATATTTGAAGGTAACCTCATTGTTGAAGAACTGAGTTTTACTTATAGTGGCTCGCAAAACAAACTTTTTCTCGATTCTATGAGGGGTATCCACCATCTTGAAATTGATGGCGTTATAAACAACGAACTAACTTTCACAGGTGAATTTAAAAGCACCTCTTTTACCGAGCTTAATCAGTTAAAGAAACCACTAAAAATTCGACTACAAAATCGTAATAGTAAATTGATTATTGAACCTGTAGATACCAAGAATAGCAGTGATATCGACCTGACAGAATTGCGACTTCTACCAGATACAAAAGTCTCTGGCTTTACATATAACCTTTCTCAAAAGCAACATAGACTCGATTTTGATTTGCAACATAATCCTACTTCTCAAACACAACCAAACGAATTAAAAATTTATTTAGGAGAAAAACCCATTAAAGTTATTTTGGAGAACTATGACATATCTGGATTGAACCAAAATAAGTTAGATAAACAACAGCCACTAGAATTTCTATTAACTCCAAACAAGAAAGAATTAAATTTAGAGTTAAAGCAAAAAAACAGTATCTATCTCAGCTTAGATGAATCTAACAAAAACGACCCAAATCTCTGGTTTCAGGAAAAGATAGATACCAAAGATGTTCATTTTCAACGCTTGGATAGGACTGGCGATATCAGTGATGATGTGACTATTTCCACAATTGTGGAAGGCAAAATTCGCATGGTAGAACAGGAACGAGAAATTAAAGCCAATCAGTTTCTCATGGGAGACGAACCTAATACTCCCCTCAACATAGAACGTATACGCCATTTACAAATTGTCCCCAAGAAGGGATTGGAAGTCCGCATTTCTGGAAGAACAAAACAAATCCAAATCGGTTTAGATAAGGATTTTCCGGTTTCTCGCATTCAAGGCAGTTGGTTAGATGGTTTTTTACCCCGCGATGCTATTGTTGCTCTATTCTCTTTCAGTGCTGCTACCATAACCTATCTGTTAGGTTTTCTGATTGAAAATGCCTCTAAATCAGACTCAAATCCTAAATCTCCCTAATTGTGAGGAGGAGATCCAATCATTCTTCAAGTAAAAAACACCCATCAGCATGAAAATCCGGCGAGATTAATTTATAAGAGTCATATATTGAAGACATTGACTGATAAGTAAGTCTGACTTTTCACGCCATGTGGAAAAATCCACGAAAAACCTAACCCCCTAGCCCCCTTCCCTACTAGGGAAGGGGGAAAAATCAAAGTTCCTCTCTCCTCGTAGGAGAGAGGAATGGAAGCGAGGTTTTCCAGATAAGAGTGAAAAGTAAGATAAGTAAGTGATATCAAATCCGGTAGCATTTGAATAAAAAAACCGCAGAGACGCTGAGAGCGCAGAGCAAGAGGAAGGAGAAATAATTCAGGTGCAAACGGATTTGATATAAAACGTACGTGAGTGCTGTCTTGACTCAGGGCAAGGATTTTAAGGGCTAAAGCCCGCCCTTACTACATTTAGAAGCGTATATTTATGATGAGATAAACGCAATTTGGTATGAATGTTTTTTGTAGTCCTCTTTAGATGACTTTGGCTATTAGCCTGCAAACTGATTTGCAGGCGGTTGATGAAGCAGATGCAAGATTTGTGTATCCACGCCTGCGCCAAAGCATAATTTACTCAAACACTACTGTTCTATTGCCATACACCAATACACGATTCTGCAAGTGCAAACGCACTGCCCTTGCTAATACAACTCTCTCCAAATCCTTACCTTTTCTAATCAAATCCTCAACTTCATCGCGGTGACTGACTCGCACCACATCTTGCTCAATAATTGGTCCTGCATCTAAATTATCAGTCACATAATGAGAGGTTGCACCGATAATTTTCACACCACGTTCAAAAGCTTTGTGATAAGGATTTGCCCCAACAAAAGCTGGTAAAAATGAATGATGAATATTAATCACTTGTGGAAATTTGGCAAGAAATTCTCCACTCAGAATTTGCATATATTTTGCCAATACAACTAAATCTATTTTGTACTGCTGTAGCAATTCCAGTTGCTTAGCTTCTTGTTCGTGTTTGTTTTCCTTTGTGATAGGAACGTGGAAATGCTCGATACCAAATTGTTCTGCTACCACTTTTAAATCAGGATGATTGCTGATAATCAAAGGAATCTCAGCAGTAAATTCTTTTGCACGTTGTCGCCAAATCAAGTCAAATAGACAATGGTCTTGACGACTCACCCAAATCGCAATGCGCCGCACAGTATCGGAAAAATGCAATTCCCATTTGGCTTGCAATGGTTGAGCAATGGCATTAAATGCTGGTGCAATTAAGTCACGCGGCAAATTAAACTCATCTAACTGCCATTCAATGCGGGTAAGAAATAACCCTGCTGCAAAGTCTGTATGCTGATCCGCATGAATAATATTACCACCATTAGCGTAGATGAAATTGGCAATTTTCGCGACTAAGCCTCTTTGATCAGGACAGGAAATTAGCAATGTTGCTGTTGGACTTGTCATGGATACATTCAATGACTAAGGATACTTTGGAAGACCTATGTTACGTATAATTACTTGAGTTTAACTCATTTTATACACTTTTCTTGATAAAAGAACTTCTGAATTTGACAGTCAATTTCATTGAAAATTTATTCATTTTCAATGAAATTGATTTCATAAAAAATATTGTTTAATTGGAATTTTTACATAAATTCTATTTATCTTATAGAAAATAATTTAAGATAGCTACCTTTAACCAAAGAGCCTAAGTGGGTCTCAGTGATTTTTTGAACTAATCACTTACAGTCAGTAGCATTAATGTAGGGTGAAATCACTACATTAATGCTTCCACAAATCTATAGCTCTGAAAGTTTTAAGGTAGAGTATCTGTACAACCGCTTAATACTTATGATAATAGTAATAATTTTGACAATTTGTTTTTTTAACGTTGAAAGGTTCAGCAGCTATAGCTAAGTGCTAATTTGAGAAACGAGAGTAAAAATCACACACAATTTTATTTTGTATAGAATAAAGTTAGATAGTACTTTAAGCTAGACGTTCCGAAAAATTAATAAGTATAGTATAAGACAGACCGCACAGGGGAAAGTCACACCAAATTTGTATAAATTTGTATATATGTACCAGGGTATTGCGACAAACATGAGGGAAGTCTACTGCCTGGCTTAGTTTTATTTACAACCATATCATGGCACCAATATTGATGGTTAATTTAGCAATTATAGTTTACTTGATAATGGCTTGCTGTTTCTTCAATGAATGGCTAGTATTTTTTCTAGCAGATGAAGAGATGGATTCAGAGCAGCGCTTATTTTCTATTGTCATTTTGGTCATAGCTACTATTTTATGGCCCATAGTTGTTCCTTTTGCTTATTTGGAACTACTTAAGTTCCATAAAAAGCACAAGGACGTCATCGATTTATTCATAAAGCAACGTAAAGTCGGCAGTCATGACGACTGATATCAAGTGAAAAATGATTGTGCCATCAGGCTACATCAAAATCAAGCTGCTATTTGCCATTTGCTGGAGTAGGTTTATCAGCATTGGGCGTAGGCTTCACAGCATCATTTATAGGTTGGAGTTGTTTCCACTCTGACAGTTCTCGATTGACAGCATTTTCAAAATCTGTAGATACTAACAGGACATTAACATTTCCATCTGGTTTCGCAGGAGGGTCAGCTTGAGCATACATGAAACGGCGGTTAAAGTCAGGCTTACCTAAAATCAACTGATGTGTTTTCTGATTCTTGAGTTTTATATCAATCGTTGCTTGAGGCTGATCTAAACTAAATTCTGTAAGCTGGTTAGCTGGGATGGATATTATTCGCTCACTTTTTCCTTCTACAAGCAAATTCATCAAATAACCTACAATAGCGTTACTTGCTGGTGCGACTTCCGGAGATTTTATCTCCCACTTGCTTCCATCAGACTTGCCACTACGTTCCAAATTTAGAGTCTGATTTTTAGTTTTGACAGTCAAAGACTGCACATCGTCCTCTTTAAACGAGAAAATTTGCTGCTTGTTCTCCTTGATTTCCTCTCCCTGAGGTGTACCTTTAATTTCATGGAAGTAAACAAAACCACCTAAACCCAACGCTAGCAGTATCAAAATTAAAGTCGTCTTTTGTAGCTTCATACTCGAGTTAAGAAAGAAGAAAATTTTCTATATATAGGAACGCTGCCAATATGGTTCCGATTCTGATACTTGTGTAAGAGTTGCAAAGACTCATCAGCGAAGTTCTGATACTCGTCTACGAGTTGCAAAGACTGAACAGCGAAGTGCTGATACTCGTCTACAATACTAATTCTCTGTAAAGAAAGCACTTAATACTTATTCTTTCACTCGGGCGCGTATTTGGCGACGCCAGTCGCTGTGAGTTCGGGCTAACCCTCCTGCAGCGCTGGCTCGTCTTGGCGGTTCGTTTAAAATTTAGCTCTATCTTCGTAGCCACCAGAGAATAGCCGCTGTTACTAACCCTATCATCGGTAAAATCAGCAGAGACGACAACTCTAAAAGATTCGCTTGTGCTGCTGTTAGGTTGATGCGACGGTCTTTCGCTTCCTTGGGGCTAATCGAAAGGGGTTGCTGATCCTGCTGACTCAACCAAGTGACTGAGTTGAGCAACACATCTCCATTAAGCTGCTTATCAAACAAGCCATTGATGGCGAAATCTGAATTTCCAAATACTACCATCCGTGACTCAGCGGAGGGAGATGAGGGCGATGAGGGAGTGGGGGGGGATGAGGGAGATGAGGGAGATGAGGGGGTGGGGTTAGCTTTGGTTTGAGTCGTTATCGGTGCTGTGGGTGTAGCAGTGGGTTTGGCGCTGGGAGTGGGGCTAGCTTTGGTTTCGTTTTTGGTGGGTACTGGGGGGGAAGTGGGTGTAGGAGTTGGGTTAGCCTTAGTTTCGTTTTTGGGTACTGGGGGGGAAGTGGGTGTAGGAGTTGGGTTAGCGGTGGGAGTAGGGTTAGGTTGAACTTCTTGAGATTTTGCTGATGGTTTCCTTGTTAATGCGACGCCCAATGTCAGTGGACCTTTGCGATCGCTTTCGGGATTAAACTGCAAGTTTTCGCTTTCCTGGTCACTTTCTGCCCAGCTATTGGGATAAGGTTTGGTCAGCAACAAGGGAGTCGCCTCGATACCACCCACTGGGGTTGTGTCAACCGGTCGTGCTAACGGATAAAAAGAAATGCCATTGCCAAAATCTTTGGTGATCGGGTGTTTTCCATATTGAGTCACTAAAGGTGCTGCAGGACCAAGCCCAACACTTCCAGAGGCATCAACTGCCAAACGATTATCTAACTTCACACCCCACTCGGCAAGTAAACTCTCAACTTTGGGGTCGGTATTTGGGTCAATCATCAGCAGTAAATTGCCACCTCGATTCAGGTAGTCCCGCAGTGCTTTTATCTCAGTTTCAAATAGCGCTCTTTTGGGACCTGCAACGACGACAACAGCAGCATCTTGAGGAACACTAGGCTTTTCTGCCAGATTCAAGGGAGAGGTGGTGTAATTTTTGTCATTTAATGCCTGAACTGCTTGCGATATTGCATCCTCTGTGCCTGAAAGTTGGTGTTCCCCGTGACCTTGAAGAAAGTAAACTTTAGCTGTCCCTAAGCTGCTGATTTGTTGCAGGCGATTCGTTAACTTCACTTCCGATAGGCGTTCTTGGGGACCGACCACCTGAACCAACTGCCGTCTATCCCCAGATTCCAAGTAAACTTCTCCATAGTCTTTGACGCCAAACTTGCGAGCAAGCCCTGGTCTAGCTTGCGGATCTACGTACTCAAAATTAAACTTTGAGCTTTGCCGATGATAATTTTCCAGCAAGTCTCGGTCTACAGGATCTTGATTGAGATCAAATACCCATACCTTTGCTGGTACTTGTAAGGAACGCACTAATTCCCGTGACTGGGGAGCAAGAGTAAACAACTTAGTTTCTGTTAAGTCAATTCGCGTATGGTAGCGAGTCCCTAAGAAGTTAATTAATCCTAAAATTGCCAAAACTGCCACTGTCGCAACTAAAGCATTAGTACCAGCTTGGGTGGAACGTTGTCCCCACCAGTGACTCTGCTTGTTTTGCCATAGCAGCCAGAACCCGATGATGACAGATCCTAAAATTATCAATGCTAATGGGATTGCTCCCCAATTATTTGATACCAAACCAGCGGTTAAGCCCGCAGCAACTAGAAACGGACCAAACCAAAACAAAAATTTCCAAGGTGTCTTTTTAGCGATAGTCTTCATTTTATTAGTTATTAGTTATTAGTCATTGTAGAGACGCTTCAAACAGCGCGTCTCTACATCTTTGTCATTAGTCATTAGATTTCTCGCACAAATCTTGTTTTGAGCTATTTATAACCGCAGATGCACTCTTACGTGCGTTGCACAGAGAAGTTGCGAGGAGGGCACGCTACGCGTTAGCACAAGCTTCCAGCGGGTGAAGGCACAAAGCAGCGTCTCCGCAGGAGTTAGCAACTACCGTGCAGATCAACATACATAAATCATCTGTGTCCATCTGTGTCCATCTGTGGTTTCATTTTCCAAAACATTGAATGACTGCAAGAGGTCTATTTTTGTTTGCTCATGACTAATAATAAATGTCTATGAACGTTGGAAGCGTAGTGCATCAATTGATTGAGCAGTGAGAAATATGCCTAAAATGATGTAACTTGCAAATAACATCAGGCTACTCGTATCAAAAATACCTTGTACTAAAGTGTTGTAATGTTTCAGTAACGAGAGATGACTCAAGGCTTCTCCTACAGAACCACCAAGATTTTTGGCAATTAAATCAACAAACAACAGTAATAAAACTAATGCGAATGTAAGGACAGCAGACAAGATTGTACTATCTGTCAAAGAGGAAATGAACATTCCCAAAGACAAAATTGCTGCTGCTAGTAAGATTAATGCCAAATGCCCTAGTAAGGGAATGGCTGGCGGCATTGGTGGATTTGAACCACTCAAAGCAACAGCTTCTAATGCCAGCATAGGCATCACCATTGTGATGAAAAATGTCAACACTCCTAATAATTTCCCGACAGCTACCGCCCAGTTTGTGACTGGTGATGTGGCTAAAAGTTCCAAAGTGCCGCGCTTGCGTTCTTCGGCATAAAGTCCCATCGAGAGTATTGGCAGCAAAAACAACAACAGCCACCCCAAGCGATCCAAAAATGCCCTAACAAATTCGTAAGGAACATCTATTGGTGGAACTGGCACTCCAAATTGTTGCCCTTGTAAATCTAATGCAGCCACTGTTTGCAAAATGCCTTCTGGTCCCATCAAAATGAGCACGAAGAATAACCCAGATAGAAACCAAAAAACGGCGGCGATCGCATATGCCAAAGGCGATACAAAATAGCTTTGTAACTCTCGGCGATAAATGGCAATAATGTTACCAAGTACTACACCCATTTAGGCAGCTTCTCCTTCGTTGGCTTCTGCTGTTTCTGTCTCAGTCTCCAAGTTCTTTTCTTCTGTTGTTAGTTGCAAAAATACATCTTCCAGAGTAGCGCTAACACGCCGCATTTCATGTAAACCAAATCCTGTACGTATCAACGCCGTTGCAATATCTCCTCCCGGTTCCGTTCCTAGTTGCGATATCACCCGCAGGTAAGCTCGGTTTTCCTTAAAGGGACTATGAGTGTGCATTCCCACAGCAGGAATTGATTCGACCAAACTCACGCCTGGTACATTTTGCAGAACTTGTTTAGCTAGAGCAGCTTCTCCCTCAATTTCTATTTCATATCCTGAACCTTTTGTCAATTGGGTCATGAGATTTTCTGGCGTATCTATCGCTACGACTCTGCCACGATTGATGATTGCCACGCGGCTACAGGTCATGCTCACTTCTGGCAAAATGTGGGTGGAAAGAATGATTGTGTGGCTTCCAGCAAGGCTTTTAATTAAATTGCGTACCTCGATGATTTGCCGGGGGTCAAGTCCGACTGTGGGTTCATCCAAAATGATGGCTGGTGGATCGTGGACGATCGCCTGAGCTATCCCAACTCTCTGGCGATATCCTTTAGAAAGTTTGCGAATAATCACGTGGCGCTTGTCTTGTAAATTACAGCGTTCTATAGCTGCTGCTACCTTGCTCGTGCGATCGCCTGCTCTTACTCCCTTAATCCGCGCTACAAAATACAAAAATCCCTCCACCGTCATCTCTGGATACAACGGCGGTGTCTCTGGTAAATAACCAATGCGTTGGCGCACCAACAGAGAATTTTCATGGACGTCAAAGCCCGCAATCTGAGCCGTCCCACTGGTTGCTGGTAGGTAACCGGCTAAAATCCGCATGGTTGTGGTTTTGCCAGCACCATTTGGTCCCAAGAACCCCAAAATCTCTCCTGGTTCTACGTTGAACGTGACATCAGTAATTGCTTGGGTAGAGCCGTATATTTTACTTAGATGCTCAACTGAAATCATTCACTTTATTTGAATGGCAAATCATAATGTATCAAACCATGATAAATCACCAAAACAGTCCTGAGTGTTCACAGGTGCAGCGACTACCGCGCCCCTACGGAGTGCTGAGTGTGCTATTGTTTGTTTTTCTTTCTCCTAGAGACTCGAATATGAGGAAAATGGTTAGAAGCAAGCTTTTTTCCGTGTTCAATGCCCCGCAATAGTTCTGAGTACTCAGACCAATTAGCGTTCATAATTATTGTCATTATTTAAAACTTGTCTATTAACATCTAAATGGTTAACTCTACCCTCGTTGCCACACCTACTCTTTACGTCAACCCTGCTATTGGGAATGATGCCAATACTGGGACATGGTTAAACCCTTACAAAACTCTCAGCCGTGCCCTTAACGGAACTACAACACCTAAAATTATTCAGCTTGCACCTGGAACTTACACGACTGCTAGTGGAGAAGTCTTTCCACTGGTAATTTCAGCGAGCGTGATCGTAGTAGGTCAAGAAGCAACCAAAGGTCAAGGTATTGTAATTTCCGGAAGTGGGGAGTATAAAAGCGAAACTTTTGGTGTACAAAATATTACACTACTATTACTAAATGATGCTCAACTGTTGGGCGTCACTGTCATAAATCCTATGGAAAAAGGCACTGGTGTCTGGATTGAATCAACAGCACAGCAGTTTGAGGAGCCAGCCTCACCAACTTTAGCGAACAACACGTTTATCAAATGCGGTCGGGAGGGAGTGTTTGTCACGGGTAGTGCCAAACCACTGATTCAGGACAACGTGTTTGTCCAAAACGGTCTCGGTGGGTTAATCATGGCACGTAATAGCAAAGGGCAAGTACTGCGGAATGTTTTGCAAAAAAATGCTTTGGGAATAGGTATTAGTGACTTTGCTGCCCCTTTGGTTGCAAATAACACGGTATCAGAAAATAGACACGCGATCGCCCTCTCACGAACTGCCCGACCTGTACTACGAAATAATCTGATCGAAAACAATATTCAAAACGGGCTATTAGTCAATCCTAACGCCGCTCCTGATCTCGGCAGCACTCAAGACCCTGCTGGTAACATTTTTCAGAATAACGGGCAGTTTGATGTTCAAAATAGGACTTCTCTTGAGTTGATTTGTGTAGGGAATCAGTTGAATTCTGCCCAAATCAAGGGATTAGTAAAATTGCTCACTGCAACAAAGGATACTGTACAATCAGTAGCAGTGAGTACGATTTCTGATAGCAATTTTGCAGAACACTGGGCAGAACCATTTATCCAAGCATTAATCAGCATGGGTTTAACTCACGGTTTTGCTGATGGTAGTTTTGAGCCAGACAAACCGATAACTCGCGCCCAATACGCGGCTTTGGTTGCAGCTTGCTTTAACCCGATTCCCAAATACCCCGCACCTGATTTTACGGACGTACCAAAAGATTTTTGGGCTTATGATGCGATTCAAATCGCGGCGCGGGGTGGGTTTGTTGGGGGATTTAGCGATCGCACCTTCCGCCCTGGGCAAAATGTCCTGCGATTACAAGTCATCGTCTCTCTGGTGAATGGACTGGCGCTCAAACCAGCTGATAATACTTTAGTAAGCTACAGCGATCGCAATACGATTCCCAAGTATGCCCGCACCGCAGTTGCCACCGCCACCCAAAACAAAATTATCGTGAATTATCCAGATCCTAAACAACTCCAGCCAAATCGAGAAGCGACACAAGGAGAAGCAGCTGCTATGGTTTATCAGGCATTAGTGGCTATAGGGGGAATCTCCACAGATTCGGCGCTTGCGCCCAATATGAATTCGCCCTATATCGTTTCCTCTTCTACTGCGTGAAAAGTAAAATGAAAGGCACTTCGCTTATATACTTAGAAACACTTGGCAAACAAAACTGTAGCTAAAAACACGATAGGCTGTATGGGATGGGAGCAGGATTTACGCCTATTGCCAGAAGCTGAGACCCAGATGTTCACACCAGCCTTGGACACCTCTGCCGACTTGGCAATAACCCTACTAATTCACTATAGTTTCGACCTCAGTGGCTATAGCGCCAATGAGCTAGTTGACCTTTGGCAAAAGCAATATCCAGGAAATTGGCTACACTTGGCAGTGATTGAGGCACTGTATCAAGGTCGCTACAAAGCGATTTCGGTGCAACAAATTCTAACATGTTGGCAGCGGCGGGGACAGGCGATTTTTCATTTCAACATGGAATTTGAACGCCTGATTTGCAGCAAATTTCCACAGAACCTTACCTCAGTTCCCGCACTCCCCCCAGATCCTAAGGAGACACGGGGACAAGGAGGACAAATCAATTCAAAATCCAAAATCGCGAAGCGTCCTGAGCGAAGCGAAGGATCTAATTCAAGCATTAGAGTTTCTTCCTCATCTCCCCCATCTCCCCCATCTCCCCCATCTCCCCCATCTCCCCCATCTCCCCCATCTCCCTCACACCCCACACCCCACATCCCACCTGCAAACCAAGAAAAGGATGACCTTCTCCCAGCCCCTACCAACAATCCACCCATTGGGCAGTTTACCCCAGAAACAACCGCAGGATCAGAGTTATTTACATCAAAGCTCAAAGCAATTTCTAATGAAAAGCGACTCCCTTCCGGCAAACTGCTTCCTGGACGTCTACGCACTTCCGTTTCAGAAGAAATAGGAAATGACAATAGCTATTGGTAAAGTATCACTTAAGTCTTTCGGTTAAATGAGAAGGTGTGGAGGCTAGGAGATAATTGAAATCCCAGAAAACTGACCTACATCCCACACTCGATTTCAGATCAGGTGAGTGCATTGATTTTCTAGAAAACATGATTATTGTACCAGATACAATTTATGTTTAATTATGTTTAAAATTTATGAACCGTCCACGTATTCTCCAACCTGGTACTAACTATACGTTTAGCAAATATTTTGAATTACCTTATGCGCCAGCAGACCGCAGAATTTGATTGTACTTATGAGCGTAAGCGATTAGATTTACCAAGGTATGAGAGAAGTCTTAAATGTCTAGATTTTTTAAGCCACTATTTATAAAGAAATTTAACCTATGTTAACCCAATAAACGAAACAGCAAAACGAGAGACACTAACTGCTCCTACACTCTTAGAAATTTGTGCGGAAACGCAAACTCAATTGAATGTTGATGTTACGGGAATTTCAGGCGATGGACGGGTTGCTGAAGGCGCGATTCTTGGGATGCTCTCTACAGAACTGCAAACAGAAACACTTTAAACTGTAAATAAGAGGGTTCTCAAAGTCACTGAGTAATAATATTTAGTGTGAACCATTCCCTACGGCAAAGCTTTTATTGGTCTGCATATGTTAACTAGAGTTTCGCTTATAGGAATATATAGGAGAATTCTCTCAACGGAAGCAAGATTGTTTCAGAAACCACTGCTGGCATGAGTATTAATAACCGAAAACGCTCTATCACCGAAGGGAACCGCGCATTAGAATTATTTACCAACCGTGAAGGATTAGTCCGCATCTTTGCGACATATATCAATGATGACCCATCTCCAGAAAAAATCTTGTTTTTTCATGGTGATGGTGGAAATGGGAAATCACTTTTATTGAAATTTTTATTAACAAAATGTTGCAAGCGTTTCCGGTCGAAGATTTGGCAGGAAGAACTCAAACCCAAAACTGATGTTGAGGTAGCAGAATACATTACTCAAAAAGCTGACCATTGGGACTTTATTAAAGTGCCAGCGGTATTACACGACTTTGGGTTAAGACTACCTGGTGAGGAGCAACCCCAAGACCCCTTTTATGGGTTACTGATGCTGCGCCGTAATATCTCCTCTAAAGCTCAAGAATTGGGTTACTGTTTGCGCTTTCCCCTATTTGACTTTGCTTGTGTTTGGTATTTGAAACAAAAAGGTAAGCTTTCAGCAGAAAAGCTCAAAGAACTTTTTCCTCAAGAAGAAATCGATTTTTTAGTTGAAATTGCTAATGCTTTGAGTGACACCTCTTGGGGTGCTATTGGTAAAGCAGTCTTAGGTCTTTTTTCTAAACATTTGGGTGAAAAATTTCTCTTGTTGTTACAACAGCGAGGACTGAAGCAGGAAGATGTCCAAGCGATTCAAGAGATCGATGTAGACAGGGAGTTAATTTTTGAATTGCCACAACTGCTGGCAGAAGATTTAAATGCGGCGATATCCCAACCAAATGCACCAAAAAGAATAGTCCTGGTTTTTGATACTCATGAGGCATTTTGGGGTGTAGAGGAACGAGGTGTTCTTCAAGGTGAGCGCTATTTTGCTGAAGATGAATGGTTACGGCATTTTCTTACAGAGTTGGAACTCTCATCTGGCATAGTAACAGTCGTTGCCGGCAGAGAATTACCGAAATGGGATAAATCTCATAAATTTCCCATTCCTCAAGATTGCCTTGATGCTCACTCTGTTTATCATCTTTCAGCGACTGACGCTAATAAGTATTTACAATTAGCAGGAATTGAGGATGCAACTCAAAAACAAAGTATTATTAACTACTCGCTAGATGCTTCAGGTCAGGTACATCCCTTTTTACTGGGTTTGTGTGCCGATGTCGTACTGCTTTCTGCGCCATCTCAAGTGCTTCCTACGTTTGATTTAACAACCAGCTTTGAGGAGAAAGCGTCTCAACTCATTAACCGCTTGCTCAGTTACGTAGATCGAAAAATTGCTTATGCCGTTCACGCTCTGAGTGCTTGTCGGGCATTCAATTTTTCAATTTATGAATACTTAGGTCAGAAATTACGCTTTGACACTGTCAAGCCCGCTTTCGATATTCTTACAGAGTTCTCCTTTGTATGGGAGGCGCAGCAACGGGGTGAGAATTGGTATCGCATCCATGATTTGGTTCGACGCTTAGATTACGAATCAAATCAGGAAGAAATAAAAACAATTCATCAGCAGGCACATACGGAGTTAGAAACGTACTACCGCCAGCTTGGAGAAGTGGCAGAAGCGATTTATCATGCTAATCGCTTAGATTGGCAACGGGGTGTGAATGAGTGGGTAAAAAAGTTTGAGGAAGCTTTAGAGCAGAGTCGCTATGAGCAATGTCGCAGTTTATTAGAAGTTAGAAACGAGTTAATAATTCAAAGCAATTCTCAGTTAGGAAGAGTTTCACGCGCTGAAGGTGATTACTTTGTCACATTGTCTCTATATCAGGAAGCAGAACAGGAATATTTGGAAGCGATCGCTGCTTACGATCTAGAACTGCGCCTGACTCCCAATGATACTGCAACTCACATCAACAAGGGGAATGCGCTACAAAGTTTGGCATCCCTACAGTCGAGCTTATCGCAGCACACACAAGCACTTACTACCTACGAGCAAGCCATTGCATCCTACGATACCGCTCTAGCGCTGGCTCCCAATTACGTACTTCCTCACAACAACAAGGGGACTGCGCTACAAAGTTTGGCATCCCTACAGTCGAGCTTATCGCAGCACACACAAGCA
>NZ_CAWUDP010000112.1:0-30563 GCF_963920835.1 Scytonema sp. PCC 10023 | reverse complement strand
ATGATTCCACCGTTAGGCGATGCGGAAACCGCCGCTGCGCGATCGCATCGAATGTCAGTAGACCGAAATTGGTGTAACAGCAGTTATCTTATTCCTGCCAATAATTGCTCGTGGACTAGAAAGATTAATCCCCAATGCTCCAGATAATAAGCCTGAGAAGCAATTAAAGACAGCATCAAACAAATAAGGAACGTGTTTTTGAATGCTCAAAATGCGGCTGGATTGGGGATAGAGATTTCAATGCTGCCTTAAATTTAGAGAAAATAGGGAGAGCTACTCCCGAATTTACGCCTGTGGACTGTTGATGCCGACATCCTTGGCGCTAAGTAGGAAATAAAGCCTCTCAAGCCTCATAGATAGATTTGAGTAGGTTTTATTAACTACTTTCCTATCTCCTAACTCATTTTTAATCGCGTCATTTCAAACAACTGCTGAGCATTCCTTCCCAAAAAACCATCAAACAGCACTTGCTGACCTGGTTCGACTTCCACCATATAGCGTTGGGCAATTTCATAGTAGGCATAAGTCCAGGGAATTTGAATTTCTGCATCAGTGGAATCTTCTGATACTGTTACAATTTCAGTAACTGCTTGAGTTGCCGTTTGCCGCAAACCACAAGCAACATCCCCTTCAATCTCAGCTTTCATTGGCACACCCAAGTTAGCTAAACCACGAGCCGTAGTCTCGATATCCGGGTATTCTGGAGTATTCTGGCGATTAACATAGCCTGTAAAGTGGTTGACTGCGTAACCGTGCAGCAGTACCCAAGCTCCATACTGAGTGACCTTGTTGACTTCTTCCAGTACAGAACGGTGGGGAGGTTGCCAGGGGCAAGTAAAGATTCTATGCAATTCCTTGACAAGACGTTTAGTATCAGCATCAAATGTCTCGAAAATTGCTGAAAAATGAAATAAATTGACGCCTGAGACAGTTTGATGGATCAGTTGAACAGTCTTTTCTGGCAATTCATCCACAATTAACTCGCTGATAAATAACTTAGGCAAGTCGAATTCCTCTTGCTGAGGATGGCGATAATGACGCGCGTAAAGATGACTTTCTGGAAAAGTATATTCCCCAGCCGCTTCGTAACCCAAAACTTCAGCAAGTTGTCCTAGGTAGTCAATACCCAAGTTAACCTGACCCTGTGGACTGTCCACCAGCATCCGTAAAGACCGAAAGGCAATGTGGTCATTGGCGACAGTCCCACCCGCATGAGTTATCATTTGCTGGTAGGTGCGGGCGTAACTTACCCTGGTGCTGTAGTCGTGCCAAAGCAATTCCCAAAGATGACGGGCAATTTCGGGGTTCATGGTGTTTCTGGCGATGCGTATCAGATTTATGATAACGTTACGCAAAGATGTAAAGTTGCAAAGAGTTTCTTAGCGCCTTTGCGTCTTTGCGCGAAATTTATTTATAGCGGTTCTTAATTGAGTGCAATATATCAAGAAATAAGAACCACAGATGGACACAGATGGACACAGATAAATAATTACCGAAGAAGAACGAAGGTGTCAGTCGTCATCCGTCAGAATGACTCCTGTACGACTGGCGATACGGTGAGGGTTTAAAGCCCCTGCTTTCAAGTATGGAGGAATAGAAATGCGGGGCGCATCGTATCTGAAACCCCCGGTACAGAGCGTGGGGTATTCTGACCAATGTATTCTGAATTCTGACTCCTTCTCATTTCATCCAAACCAGAAGCGCTATATATATCCCTCTTCAATAACTAAATATCTGCTAAAACTTCAAAAAGGATCTGAAGAGCTGTTTGAATTTGGTCGCTATCGATAATCAGAGGTGGACAGAAGCGAATTGCTGCTTTTCCGCAATCAAGTAACAATAAACCGCGTAAGAAAGCTTCTTGGAGAATGCGATTCCGCAACATGGGATCAAAATTCCCCTCCGAGTCCAACAAATCCACCGCTACCATCAAGCCCTTTCCTCGTGGCGGCGAAATTTGCGGAAATTGCTGCGACAGACGATGTAAACCTGCTTGCAGTAATTCTCCCATCTCGGTGGCGTTTGCCATCAAACCACTTTCCAACAGCCGCAAAGTAGCAATAGCCGCAGCACAAGCAACAGGATTACCACCAAAGGTGGTTGCATGGGAACCTGGTTGCCATGTCATAATTTCCGGACGAGCGAGAATGGCTCCCAAAGGTAGACCACTGGCAATACCTTTAGCTGTGGTAATGATATCGGGCATCACACCCCAATGTTCAATAGCAAACAGGCGTCCCGTGCGCCCCATCCCAGATTGCACTTCATCAACTATCATTAGGATGCCAAAGCGATCGCATATTTCCCGGATGCGCTCTAAAAACCCATCCTCTGGTACAATATAACCACCTTCTCCTTGTATCGCTTCGACAACGATTGCTGCAACCTCTTTAGGCGGTAGCATTGTGGGAAATAATTGTTTTTCCAGGTAATCTAAGCTTGCGTGAGTCCCATAGGGAATGTGCGTTACACCTGGAAGCAGAGGACCAAAGTTAGCTCGCTGTACTGTTTTGGAACCAGTCAGGGACATCGCGCCATAAGTGCGTCCGTGGAATGCTCCCAAAAAGGCAACTATCAGGGAACGCCCAGTGTAGTACCGAGCAAGCTTGATTGCTCCTTCGTTAGACTCTGTTCCAGAATTGCTAAAAAACACCCTTGCACCATTGGGAAACGGGGCGCGGATAGCTAATTTCTCCGCCAGTTCCACCATTGGTTCATAGTAAAAATCAGTCCCCGACATATGCAGCAGCATTGCAGCTTGCTCTTGAATAGCTTGCACAACTTCCGGGTGCGCGTGTCCAGTTGCGGTAACGGCAATTCCTGCAGTCATATCTAAAAATACATTACCGTCCACGTCTTCCACCATACACCCTTCACCGCGAGCGACAACCAACGGGTAGTCACGGGTATAGGAAGGGGAAGTCACAGCGCGATCGCGTTCTACAATAGCTTTGGCACGAGGACCGGGTAAAGAAGTGACTATGTGAGGCGATCGTGGTAAAGCTATATCAATAGGGATACTTAACATAGTTGTATTAGATTTTTTTAAGATTATTTCTGATTAAACGGTGAGAGGCGATCGCTTGCAGTAGCTTTTGATTCTATTTCGGTTGATTCTATAGCGGTTCTCACTCTTTATAAAATACAGTATGGCAAGATGGAGACTGATTTGCTTGATGGTATGCCATAAAGCCGATGTTAGATTTTCATCAAAACGGCATCACGGAAGAAACACTTCACTGCATCCTCCCTAAAAAACACTGACCTTTCAATTGCTCGGATGACTTTATGTAACAATTTGACCAACTTTCCCCCTGATAGTTACCTGATATGTCATCCTAGTAATGTGAGAATTAATTCGGTAACTGTGTTTGTTTTTTTTATTGATCGGCTTTTTCCTTTTGGTATTGAAAGACTTCTCTCCGAAATCTAAATCTCTACACACTTATGATTTTGGAGACAATTTATGTCACTTTATGTAGGCAACCTCTCTTATGAAGTTACAGAAGATGGTCTGAATTCTGTGTTTGCAGAATATGGTTCTGTCAAGCGGGTTCAGGTTCCAACTGACCGTGAAACAGGTAAACCGCGCGGTTTTGCTTTTGTGGAAATGGGTACAGAAGCTGAAGAATCAGCAGCCATTGAAGCTCTTGATGGTGCTGAATGGATGGGTCGTGACCTCAAAGTGAATAAGGCTAAGCCCAAGGAAAACAGAAGTTCGTTTGGTGGTAACCAAAGCAACAACAGCTTCCGTAACCGCTACTAACCGTAATAGATTTACCTGCATCAAAGAGGCAAAAAGTAGTCGGAGCATTTTGTTGCTTTTTGTTCGTAACCCCCGATAGCAAAGTCGAGGGCTTTCTTTGAGTATGAATCGTCCTTTTCCAAAACATCTGCTCAAGGAATAGCTGGGATGTTTTGGTCGTATAGGTCGATGAAAAATCTTTTGATCAGTTTGATAAATGTACTGGTGCCTAGAAGGCGGTACTGGTGGTTCTTTGTGAAACTAACCGCCGATACGCCCGAAGGCAGAATCAACGAGAGCAAACCATATAAAAGGAGTAGGGCAACTTATGACAAAGCAGGAATCATCGGCAAATGAAGGGCAGTATATTCACCAGCCCGGCACAGAGGCGCTCGAGACGGCTCAAGCTAAGCAAGCCGGAGCGGAGTTCAAGTGGCATCTCGGTCGAGTTACTCGTTTGGGGAACTTCGAGATTGCTGGGGGCAGAGAAGTGACCATTATCTGGGAGGAGGGAGGCGTCAGTTCACAGCAAGGTGACATCACCGACGAGCAGTGGGAAATTTTTAAGCTAGCGTTTTTGACTACTGGGCGGCTCGCTGTGCTAAGCGATCAGGACGGGGAAGACTGGATGCGCGACTACCGCTGTCTGGAGGCAGTGCGCTAAGGATTCTACAGCAGACTTCCACCTAACTGTAGCGCCTCGAAAACATAATTACTCCGGCGCAAAATACACCAAAAGCCTTTCCGGCTTATCCTGGAAGGGCTTTTATGAACTACCCCGACCTGCTACGCGGAGGTCGGGGTTTCTGCATCCCCGACAGCAGGTTGAGATTTTAGACGCTTCTTCTGGGCTAGTTGCTTCATTCCTCCGCAACTCTTGCGAGTCTTGGGTAGTGAAGTAGAGCTAGACCCATCACCGTCTGCGAGGTTCGTTCCAAACCCCGGCAGCGTTACGCCACTTGCTCCACTTGGGGGAACCCCAAGACCGCAGTGGCTTCCTTTAACCCAGTAAAGACAAACTTCAGCAGAAGCAATATCCCTATCTTGTTGGTAGCCACACTCATAGCATTGATGAATGCGTTCATCTAGTGTTTTGGAATGTTGATTGCCACATTTAGGACAAGTTTGAGAAGGTTTAACTTTTTTGGTAGGGACTTCAATGAATTGCCCACCACCTTCTTCTACCTTGTACTTAATTGCGGATTTGAGCATCCCAAAGCCAACATCTAGGATGGACTTATTCAGACCTGCCTTCTGCTTCTTTCTCTTACCTTTCTTGACTTTACGAGTCATGTTTTTGACTTCTAGTTTTTCAGTAGCAACGAGGCTATTACCGCTTGCGATTTCTGCTGCTACCTGATGAACCCAGTTTTGGCGCTGATTAGCAACCTTGCGAGTTAATTTACTTACTCGGTCAGATGCCTTCTTCCATCTTCTAGAAGCTTTAATTTTCGATTTACGATTTGGCGATCTCTTTCTACGTTTAGATTTTGAAGTATGTTTAATCTGAATTTCAGCTTTGCGTAGAAATTTAGGAGCCTCAACTAATTGATGATTCTCTCCATCAGTGATAGCCAAAGCTGACTTGCAGCCAATATCTATCCCAATAGCACCTGTTCCCAGTTCTCGCTTAATACTAGAGGCATCTACAGTGATAGAGGCGTACCATTTCCCATGGAGGTACACGATGGTGCAAGTTGTCGGGTTACCCCAGACTCTTGCCTCTCCTCTCATCTGAATTTCGACATCCAAATCGACAAGTTTTAAATAGCCATTAACACCAGTGGTGTGAGCCTTGAAGCCTTGTCGTCCATCTGGATATGTCCAACCTGAGTAGTGGCGAATTGATTTGAATCTAGGGTATTTTCCTAGCCTCTGGAAAAAGCGTTGATAGGCGAAGTCTACACGCTTTAGAGTGGCTTGCAAGCTACCAGCATTAAGCAACTTATACTCCGTCCAGACTTCTTTGAACGCTGGCAAACTGTTTTGCTGCTGGTAGTAGTCAACCTTATTTCCAAATTTTTGGTACTGAGTTTTCCGGTTAGCTAGTGCCGAGTTATAGAGTTCCTTGTGCATAGCCCTGCAATAGCGCAGTTTTTGTTCCTGCGTTGGCGTGGGATAGAGGCGAAAAGTAACTCTTCGTGTGGGCATTGGCTAAACAAAAACTGTAAATAATATGATACCAAACTGTTTGGAAAAATAAAAGGCATCGAGCCTTTCATTTTTCCCGCTTACCGCCCCTCCTTACTTCGTTGAAGGAGGGGCGGTAAGCGGTTGTGTTGTAGGGTGGGGATTGCCCACCATAAACTCAAATGCTAGAGGATGCTTATCACGAAATAGCCCTTTGTCCCGTACTCATGAAGAATTCCCTAGCTACGGTTATCTATTTGAGCACGTTGCAAACTTCCAGAGAAGTCTACGTACACTGTCTTCCATTCTGTAAACACATCCAATACAGCAGTACCAGCTTCCCGGTGTCCGTTACCAGTTTGCTTAACACCGCCAAAAGGTAAATGCACCTCCGCGCCAATGGTAGGACCATTGATGTAAGTGATCCCTGCTTCGATATCGCGCATGGCGGCGAAAGCGCGGTTGATATCGCGGGTGTAGATTGAAGAAGAAAGACCGTAGGGGGTATCGTTCAGGATGGCGATCGCCTCCTCAAAAGAGTTCACCTCGATAAGCGCCACCACCGGTCCGAATATCTCTTCACGGGCGACTCGCATTTCGGGAGTGACTTCATCAAGAATCGTGGGTTGAAAGAAGTAACCGTGTTTTAGTTCTGCCTCGGTTGCTATTTCTCCACCGAGCAACACCTTTGCGCCTTCTTCACGGGCAATATCCAGATACTTGCTCACCCGTTCGAGTTGAGATGCATTTACCAAAGGTCCCACATCAATATTGGGATCAGTTCCTGCACCTAAGCGTAACTGACTGGTACGCTCTTTGAGCATAACGGTAAATTTCTCTTTGATATCGCGGTGCAAAAGCAAGCGACTGGTTGCAGTACATCTTTGACCGGCAGTTCCAAATGCACCCCAAACCGCACCATCGAGAGCAAGTTCTAAGTCAGCATCTTCCATAACAATTTGGGCATTTTTGCCGCCCATCTCCAAACAGACGCGCTTGTGAGTCCGTCCGCAAGTTGCGCCAACAAAAGCACCCGTTTCCGAAGAACCGGTAAAAGATACTAAGTCAACCTCAGGATGCTCAACTAAAGCTTTGCCTGCTTCTTCTCCCACTCCATGCACCAAGTTGATAACTCCGGGTGGCAAACCTGCTTCGGCAAAAATCTCAATAAGTTTTGTTGCACAAGCGGGGGTATCTTCAGCGGGTTTGAGGATGACAGTATTACCGCACACCAACGCCGGCATAGCTTTCCAACAAGGAATGGCGACTGGGAAATTCCACGGAGTAATGAGGGCGCAAACTCCGATGGGCATTCTTACCGTCATGGCGAATTTGTTGGGCATTTCCGAGGGAATGGTTTGCCCAAATAGCCGCCGTCCTTCACCAGCACTGTAATAGGCGCAGTCGATACCTTCTTGGACATCTCCCCGCGCCTCTGTTAGGGCTTTACCCATTTCCCGACTCATGAGTTGGGCAAGTTCTTCTTTGTGCTTGAGTAAGAGCTCTCCCACTCTCTGAATATATTCTGCTCTTGCTGGAGCCGGGACGAGCCGCCAGGTACGATATGCCTTGCGGGCGGCTGCTACCGCTGTATCTATATCTGCTGCTGTGGAACGCGGGAAAGTGGCAATAACTTCTGTGTAGAGAGCAGGGTTGCGACTTTCTAGGGTAGCTCCCCGTGCGGCACTCAACCATTGACCATCTATATAATTGCGGCAAGTCAGGGGAGTGGTCATAACCAAGACCTCCAGCTCGTAATCTACTGAAAGCACTAGTTTCGCTTGCTTTATCGATGATAGTCAAGTGACTTAGTGATGTTTTCAGGAGGAGCAGCACAAAGTGCATATGTTTATTTCAACTCACACTATTAATAAGCAACAAGGTTAGCAAACAAAAAATTACCTTCTGCTTTGTTTATAAATTAAAGAGTGCATCAAATGAAAATAAATTTTAAACCAATACGAGCAATTGTTGCTCTTGTTCCATTTGCCCTTTTATAGCAATAGCCAGATTACTTAGGACGCTCCCGCGTAAGACCTGTTCCATTGTCTCTCGAAAAGTGCCAAACTGCTCGATTTGTTTGCGAATTCGACTTGTAAGCCACGACCAGCATTTCTCAATTTTGTTGAGGTCTGGGGAATAAGGCGGTAAATACAAGACTTCACAGCCAGCATCTCGAATCAACTGTTCAATACGTCCACATGCCGTGAAAAGTGGCATTGTCCATTGTCACAACTTGCCCTGGTTTAAGTACAGGTACTAAGCACGTTTCTAACCAAGTCTCAAACACATCTCCCTTCCTTGACCCCTCAACTGTAAAGGGAGCTATCAACTGCTGATGACACAATGCCGCAATTCCTTTTCACCCGCCCTTGGCGTCGCCCAGACTTGAGGGTATGGAACCGCTCTCCTCGCTTATTTCAGCCATACCGATAATCATCTCGACTATCCATACCAGACTCATGGATATAAACAATTTGATCGGAGTTAAGCTGGGCTATCTGAACAATAAATTCTTGGCGTTTAGACTTGCAGCGTTCTTGATAGCCGTAGGTCTTTTTTTTGCGTGAAACCAATTTTATGTAACTCACGGGAATTAAAGTGATTTTCAAAGTTTTATTGCTGATTGGCGGAAAAACTGCATAAGTTACTGTCACTTGCACCTATTTATTAGTTTAGATATTTAAATTATCATTTTTGTTATCTATCTAAAGGTATATTATTTATAATTACTTTTTTTAGGTAGATATTTGAGAAGTTTTTATGTAAAAATGGCTTTTAAGACTACATGAAACTCATGTGAGTCATGCCAAGAAAGGTATTTTACAAAGCCAATAAAAAGGCTAACTATAGAATTGCCAGAAAGTGAATATAACTTGTTGGAAAATTATTGTTTAGACAAGCAAGAATCTAAACGACAAGTCATACGTTTTTTGATACGCAGTTTGAACAGTCTTAATTACTAGCATATTCTCCTTTTTTATTTTGTAAAATAACTAATTAGTTTGGTTTAATTTGATTAAACCTTGGTTGAAGGTATTTCCTATTCCTCAACTTTCTCTTGGCTTTGACCGTTTAATTGGTATCATGAATACCTTCCACAATCATCTATTTTTGTCCCTTTGGAAAGACTATTTCTATTTTTCCTCTGCCTAGAGTGGCCTAGAGTGACAAAAGAAAGATTAGAAGAGGGCTAATCTGAGTTTGTATTTCAGCACTTGTAATACTTTAGCTTTATAAAGAGAGAAACCATGAAGAAAATTGATGCAGGTTTGGATTTTATTAAGCACTTGACTCCTAAAGAACGTCTAAATGTTGCAGCCAAGGTCAACTATATGGCATTTATGGCTGCGTCAACTGAGGGTGCAACTCCTGAGACACGCATTCAAGTTTTAATTCAAGTGAAAAACCCATCAGAAGCACTGAATATACCAGGTGTGTTTCTCCGTAGTGCAGTGGGTAACATTCTTAGTGCTCAGATTACCCCTGAAGCCATTGAACACCTAGAGATGCACTCAAATGTTCAGTATGTCGAACGAGGTTCACCTTTAGGCTTGCAAGCAACTGTTGAGACTTCTTTCAACAATGTAAAAATTGAAGTCACATCTAGTCCTCTCACTGAGACAGGAAAAGGAGTCATTGTTGGTATTATTGATTGGGGATGCGATTTTACACATGGTGATTTTCGCAATGAGAGCGGTAGCCGGGTTTTGTATTTCTGGGATCAGACTGCTACTCCTGGGTCAATTGGACGCCCTCCCTTGGGGTATAGTGGTGGAGTTGAATTTACTAAAGAACAGTTAGATCAGGCTCTCTCCCAGACCAATCCGTTCGCAGCGCTTAGCATTGAGCCGCCGGATATTGGGGCTCATGGCACTCATGTCATGGGAATTGCTGCTGGCAATGGGGGCGAGTCACCCGATGTAGGCGTACGCGGAATTGCCCCTGAAGCAGATATCATTTTTGTCCAGCCCAATACTGGCGATACTAATATCATTGGTGGTTTTGGAGACTCTGTTAATCTGGCTGAGGCAGTAAAATACATTTTTGAGAAAGCAAGTTCGCTCAATAGTCCAGCCGTAATTAACATGAGTATGGGCACTAACTCTGGTCCACATGATGGCACAACGCTTGTAGAGCAATGGATTGATAGATTACTGGGACAACCAGGAAGAGCTGTCGTTATGGCTCTTGGCAATGAACATCGGCAAGGGTTAATCCATACTCACTCCGAAGGGCAACTGGCAACGGGAGAGACAACGACGTTGTATTGGAGAGCACGACCGCAGGACTTCACACCTAATGAGGTAGAAATTTGGTATTCTGGTCGGGATATATTTGTGCTTGAGGTGGTTTTGCCTGATGGTAAGTCAGTTCCAGTCGTTGAGCCGAATAATTCTGCCATTTTTGATGTAGGTCACATTGGCACCCGTGTTTACATCAGCAATGAATTAAACTCTCCCTTAAATGGCGACAATCGCATTAACGTCATTGTTCTCTCGCCTGAAAATACGCCTACGGAAGCAGGTGTTTGGCAACTTCGGTTAACATCTCGACTATCGCGGGAGGGAACCTTCGATGCTTGGATTGAGCGCGAATCTCCTGCTTTCATTTCTAGCTTTATTGGTGGAACCTACATCCGCCGTAAGACTCTTGGGAGTATTCAGTCAGCACGACACCCTATTACTGTCTCAAATTACGACGCAGAAACAATTACCCTTGCTGATTCCACAAGTTTTGGCCCAACACGAGATGGACGACGGGCACCAGTAGCCGCTGCACCAGGAGTGAATATTTTGGCAGCTCGGTCAAGGTATCGAGAAGCTCCTAACCCTTTAGATCGAACGCCTTATGTTGCATATACAGGAACAAGTATGTCGTCTCCTTACACAGCGGGAGTCGTGGCATGTATGTTACAGAAGAATCCAAGCCTGACTGCATCCCAGATCAAGGGTATTCTTGCGGCTAATGCAAAACCTGCACCAGGATACAGCTATGATTACCGTAACGATTGGGGGCATGGGCGGGTTGACCCAATCGATACCCTTGCTGCAACCCCTGCTGCTTCAGAAGTTAACCAACCTAATATTGAACCTGCTCCTTGCCCACTTATCGAATCTCAACCTGAAGGACCCTTTTATCGTCAGGGGTCTCCATTTACTACGAACCTTTACCCTGAAGATTCTACTGGATTATTAGTCGTCTTTAGTGGAACAGTATCAAACACAAACTGTGAAAAGATTGCAAATGCCCTTATTGACGTTTGGCAATCGGATGACAAGGGCGCTTATGACAATGATGATCCAGATAATCCTCCAGCACCAGACTTCTTCCGGTGTAGGGGGCGTATGAAGACTGATGAGAGTGGCAATTTTACTTTCAATACTGTTATTCCCAGTAACTATCAACCTGACCCAGTGGGAAATCCCTCTTGGTTTCGTGTCAAGCATATCCATTTCAAAGTTTTTGCTGATGGATACCAACCATTGACAACGGAGGTCGGTCTTGAGCCAGATGATTTCGTGAATAGCGACTTTTGGCTGAAGCCTTCGTTACTGACAAAGCTTGTTGAAATAAATGATGGCACGCATTCAAAACCTTATCTCAAAGCACATTTTGACTTTGTTCTGAATCGTCTTTCCAAGCGAGGTTATGTAGAAGAAGCAACTCAGCGTGGCTTATTTTTCAGAGGCTGAAATAAAAAGTATCGATCCGAGATGTATGTAATTTCCGGCAAGATGGTCTGAAAACCCACGCAGGGCATGGGTTTGAATAATTGCTACATCAAAGTCAAAAAAGCCGTTATTTACAACGGGAAATCAAGCCTTTTCAGATCATCTTGCAGGTTTTTGGTCATATCTCGTCTCAATACTGGCTGGAGCTACGTGGCGAATGATGCCACACCGCAATAGCTACCCGTTCTTGGACTCGTCAGTGACGAGCGTCAAGGGTTTATTGATTAGCTGTTTCTATTTAAGGAAAAATTATGTTTTCAAATCCATTCGTCGGCACCTGGACCTACCGCAGCTTTCATAACAAGCCTGAAGAGATATCAGATTTTAACGACATTCGATTGTGGCAGGCGACACTTACACTGTACGAAGATGGTTTGAACTTGTTAAAAGGTCAAATCGCTGCTGGTGAGTACACATTAAATATCTACGGAGCCATGACTTTTGAGGATGGTACTCCAACTATCCGGTTGCGAGCAGAGGGGATAAAAGAAACCGCAACCGCAGGGTGGGTGTACAACTACTCTGGAATTTTGGTACCAAACTGGCCGGACGGAGATAATCAGCGGCCGACCATTGTCGGAACTGTTATTCGCACCTTACCCCACGAGCCCGAACGGTTAGCCGGGCAGACATACTCGTTCATTGCTGTCAATCAAACTGTACCCTCGGTACCGTATCAACTTCCTGAAAAGGTTCTCATGCACTTTGCAGATCGGTTGCACCGACTTCACCATGCAGTATGGCATGGAATTCGGAGTTCTTGGAACGACCTAACACAAGATGAGCGGGACGCAATCACAGCACTCGACTGGCAGATTGATGGGGACAGGGTAGCATTATACACGTCGAGGGAAAAGACACGACCAGTTATTACCAACGGTTCTGGGGAAGACTTCCTGTTCTTCCACCGACAGATGGTTACCCAGTACCAGAAGTTGATGGCTGAGTCTGGGGCAGAGCCAATTCAATGGGTGGAGATTCCCCAACCAGGAGCAGGTGGTCCGACTAGTCCGAACACTGTGCCCTCACCTTGGGCAGTGCCAAGATCTCGAAACTTCGAGCAGCGGCTAGCGGCTTTAAAGACAAATGAGTTCTATTGGAGCCGGATGCGGTGGTGGGATTATCAGTTCAAGGACTCAACCTATCTGTCCACACTAACCCTTGGGGAATTGGGGGCACTAATTGAGTTCAGCGTCCATAATGATATGCACATCCGTTGGTCTGCTGCTCCACGAGACCCAGATACAAATGAACTATTACCCCTTGGGCGACCGGATCATGAAATCACACCCAAGTGGGATAATCCACGGTACGACTGGCTTGGGGAATTCTATTCATCCCACGTCAACCCGGTGTTCTGGCGGCTGCATGGGTGGATTGATGACAGAATTGAAGACTGGTATGCAGCTCATGAGTTGAAACACCCTGGGGAGGTAAAGCGAATGGAAAAGGGTGGCGTGCAGTGGTTCGAGCCGAGCCGATGGGTCCAAGTTGAACATCCATGGGTATGGCCGAAGTCATTAGGAGGATACGAACACGGACACGACCACGGACACGACCACGGACACGAAGATCCGGAGCTACGAGCCAAGCGAATCGCTAGTATGGAAAAAGTCATGGCGATTTTGTTCCCTCCTGAACAAAAATTGGCTCCGAGTGTGCTCACTACCGAACCTGCTGCTCTAGTGGCATCGGAACAGCTTGCGTTTCGGACAAGCGTAGTGGGCTTCTAAATGGGTAATGTTCTAGTCCTGTGGATGGCATCAGACGGCTCGACCAAATTCGTAGCAGTTGCTGCTCGAGTCACACTGCCTGAGCTAATCCTATTCCAGAACGTGGCTTGTCTAATGGCAACATTCTCTAATATTTCAATGGGTTAACTGTCCCACTTTTGACTGTTAATGGGACAGTCTACCCCACAAAATTTTGGGTTCGCCAAGAAGAAAAAGCAAGAGTTAGTAACTTTGCTATCTACAGGTTAATTTTAAAAACTAACCCTCAGTCCAGTTTTCGCACGCGATCGCCTCTGATGAACGCACCGTGTCATTACTGCCGACTGTATAAGACATAATCGCAAAGTAAGGCGATTTATCAAGCATGTCTTATTGGTATCGAAGGAGATTTTTTATGCTTTGGAGAGATAAGTAAAATACATAGAGTTTAATCAATGATATTTTCACATTTATTAGATAGTAACTTATAAAAATCGGCGTTAGTAAGAAAAAAGTAAGAAACAGAATTTTTTAACTAGCTAAAAAGCTTGATATATAAAGGTTTGGGGTAGGTACGACCGCGCAGCATTGCGCGGTTGCAGCTGAAAAAATTCCTTAACCTACAGAAAACCTTACACAGATGCGGAAACTGTTTTTATTTACTTATTTATAAATTATCATATTTGTATCTATAAAAAGAGATACAATTTTAGTTTTCTTTTTAAGAGACTATATTAAGGGACTGCCTTGCTTGCTAGAAAAAAGATAGTATCACCGTAGGCTTAAGCCTACGTAGTGGCTTTCATCGCCGCAGCTGTTGCCGAGGGGTTTTCAGCCTACCTCTTATAAACTTTAAGCTGGTTCGTAGAATAATTTTCCTTCGCACAGTTGAGTGAGGTTAAAAAGCGATGGAGGGTGAGACAAAGAGGAGATATTCCCTTTGTCCCCCCTTTTCCCTTGATCAAAAAAAATCATCACACCAATATGCAACACCTGTAAATTTATGGCACAAAGGCCAACACCCCAACTGGAGAACCAGAACCACCACGCAACCGCAGCACACCAATTGCCAAAGTAGCTCCTGTTGGCGGTAACTGATCCAAATTCGTCAAATTCTCCAGCACAATACCCTGTCTTTCCAACACCAAGCGATTAGTCGCAAAAGTGGTATCTTGCCCTGAATCTACCCCATGAGTATCAATTCCTACTCCAGCAATTTGACGTTCCTCAACTAAGAACCGCGTAGCATCGCTACTAAACCCAGGAAAATGAATACTCCCTTGAGCATCCTGGTTAAAAAAGGCATTTTTATCCCACCATTTCTCTTGCCAACCTGTATACAGTAGGACTACGGAACCAGTAGGAATTTCACCGTATCGTTGCTCCCAAGCCAGAATATCCTCAACACATAGCGTGTAATCCGAATTCCCCAGCGCCTTTTCCCGAATATCAATAACTACCGCAGGAACTACCAGCGACTGGGCAGAATATTCGTCAATTCCCACACCATCAAGGTGAAAGCTGTTGGGAGCATTGATATGAGTGGCGCTGTGTTCCCCCATAGAAAAACGCCGCAGATAATAACCATCCTTATATAATTCCGCCACAGTCTCAAATTCTACTGGCGGATCACCTTGCCATTGAGGAATATCAGTGTCAATCACATGACTCAGGTGTATCACCCGCGAGTAGGAGATAAGACCCCCCTCAATCCCCCCGCAAGCAAGGGGAAAATTAACTCCCCTCTCCGCTGGCGGAGAGGGGTTGGGGGTGAGGTTCCGAGAGATTAACCTCAAGAGCGTTGCTTCCATAACAGCACGAGTTTGACCGGTCACAGTAAATACCAGCGCCTCGCGGTAGACTCGCTGTGCATCGTGAGAACTATGTAGAGCAGCACCACTGGAAACAGTCACCGCTGCATGAGCTATTCGCGCTGCTAAATCAATCGCCCAAGCCCGTAATTCCAAACGTTCAGCCAATTCTAAACCTGAATTATTTTGTGCTTCCTGAACGGCGGTGCGACAGTTCCTCAGTTCCTGTTGAAGAGAATCAAAAGCATTGGTGATAAAAGGCAGCGATTTTGTACGCGCGACAGACTCCAAAATATCTAAACCAGCAAAAGCGCATCCTGTAGCCAGAAAAGTGGCGCGAAGAACATTTTTTTTATCGTTTTCGTGAATCCAACCAGCAGGCTTAATAAAAACGACACTTTCAGCAGGTAAGAACCAATTTTTCAAGCTGGCGGTTACGGTGTTGGTTGATGTCATAGCCGCCAGTTGTGCGGGAATTGAAAGTGTCAGCGTACCTCCTGACTCTTGATGTATTTCTCGCAAAGGCACAACACCGAAAACAGCACCACCATCTGGTAATGTGGCGGCGACAATAAACTCGCTGAAAAAGCCCTGTCCTGTCACCCAAGGAACAACCCCATTGAGTTGATATCCTCCAGGTACTGGTATAGCTAGAGTCAGCGGCTCTCCTTCGCGCCGAAGCTGGGAAAAGCCAACACCCAGTAAAACTTCACCGTTGCTCATACCGTGGAGGTATTTTTCCTGTAGCGAGGAGTTGCTACTAGCAACGAGCATACCAGCAGCGCTTTGGTGTTGAGTTTGCAGAAACGCTAAAGCACCTGAATATCTGGCTACCAGTTCTTGAAAGCTGCCATATGTCTGTTCGCTGACTTCTTGTCCACCCCATCGGCGTGGAACCAAGAGCGCTAGCATACCCAATTCCCCAAAACCTCGAAGTGCTTGAAATAAAGCAGTTGGGTTGCAATCTATCTCGTTAGCTAATGGTGCAACTTCTTCAAGCAAGTAGGACTTGGCTGTATCTAGGAGAGAGTGATGATCCTTCACGCGTCACGGTTGCAAAGGTTTGTTAACTAGCTTTATCCTTTATGAAAAATAATATGATAGATAACCCCTCCAACCCCTATAAATATTAGGCTTTGGAGGGTTCAAATGTTGCAGCAAAAAGTGAATTAGTTTTGACATTCCCACGCCTAAAAGGGGATAGGATTCTTGGGCTGAGACTGCGATGAGCAAGTTTTCCCCACTCACGTCTTACATTCTCATATCGCACCATTACAGATGCCTCCGCAAGCGTTAATTTCCGTGTGTCCCACGGTATTTGATGATTACTGTACCATATTAGTGATTTTACCGGAAGATTTTGTCAACGCAAAGGATCGACTACAGGTTGGCGCTCCTTGGGCAAAGTTGGAGCAATAAATTCAGCTTCTTGCGTGGAATTGATTTGTGAGTGTGATTGCGGGCGAAATTCTACGACATCGCGTTTGATGGTGATATCATAGTCACCAAAAAAGTCATGTCCAAGAAGCCCAGTTTCTAGATCTGTGCCTGCGATCGCCACTGCTACGCGATTCACCTTAACTCCACCAACTTCCATCGAATCCACATAGCCGATGGGAAATTCTACTGCTTTGGAACTTGCCGTATTTGCCTTGGCTCTTCCAACTTGCACCACTGCCAAAGCATTTGCCATCTTCTGGGTAATCACTGTGCCACTAGCTCCCGTATCCACAATCATCTCAAAGAGCTGATCGCCATTGAAGGTGACTTCGATAATTGGTGTGCCACCAATTCGCCGTTTGATTGGGGCTGTATACACCGGTTGTTCGTTTTGCCGTTTCGTTGGAACGACCAACGCCTCTTGTTGTTTCAGTGGCGCTACTGTCAGTGGCGCTACGGTCGTCGGCTTTGGTAACGGTGGTAACGGTTTTTGCCGAGGTGCTAAGGGTGGTTGGGTGACACTTGGTTGGGTGACACTTGGTTGGGTGATACTTGGTGTCACAGAAGGCTCGGGGATGCCAACTGCTACCCTCTCCGGTTGTGCTTGTTGTGGTGGATTTACTGGACGAGTGGCTTTTTTTGTAGCATATTTTACATGGCGCTTGTAATCTATGATTTTTGCTTGAGCGCTTGTGAAATAAGGACTATCAACTGGAACTTTCTGCATCAGGGCGATCGCTTCTTGCAGCTCAATTGCCACCAAATTCCAATCATCTGTGGATTGAGCAGATTGGCTGATGCTAAGAGCGCTAACAGCTTTATCTAGTCCCTGTTCAAAATAACCGACTTCAATCTCAGACAAGTGCTGCCTTGCTGGCTCTAGTTCTGGGCTAGCGCTTAGAGGTGTCGTTGTGGCAGCAGGCGGGGCAACACTCTTATCTTCAGGCACAACAGGCTGCTCATCACCACTTGTCACGGCAACCTGTTGCTCTCTATTACAGCCAACAGTTAAAACCGCTAGTGTGGTTGACAGAAGAATCAGCCCTGCTCGGGATAAAATAAATTGAACCATAATTAATTTTAAATTTTATCTGTTCTAAGGTTTTGAAATCTACTGCCACTGCCCATTACTGTTTAAAAATTTTGTGTCTTCGAGTCTTAAGCTTTGGTTAATTGAGTTATAAGTTCCGAAATCCTTGAGTCATGGCATAATATTCGTTCGCAGTATCGAGTCAATCGAGAAATGGGGGAGTAAGGATAAAGCAGATGAGCGAGATGGGGGAGATAAGGGAGATGAGCGAGATAAGGGAGATAAGGGAGATAAGCAAGAGTAGTTATTATTCATTCACTTCCTCATTCTCCTCATTCTCATCCTCCTCATTCTCCTCATTCTCATCCTCCTCATCTTCACCACTTACTACTCCCCGATCCCCTAACAATCCCAAATCCCTAATCCTTCAATTTCATAGCTTATGCCTCTATCTGACGCAATACCTGCTATTTTTGTTTTGGCAGATGGAACCACGTATCGTGGTTGGTCTTTTGGTGCCACTGGAACCAAGATTGGGGAAGTGGTTTTTAACACTGGCATGACCGGATATCAAGAAGTGCTGACCGACCCTAGTTACTGCGGTCAGATAGTCGTTTTTACTTATCCTGAATTGGGAAATACTGGCGTTAATCCAGAGGACGAGGAATCAAGTAGACCGCAGGTGCGAGGTGCTGTTGCTCGGAATATTTCTACTCGACCAAGTAACTGGCGCTCCACACAGTCATTATCTGACTATCTTGAACAGTACCAGATCCCAGGTATATACGGCATTGATACCCGCGCCCTTACCCGCAAAATTCGGATTTTCGGAGCGATGAACGGTGGCATTTCCACAGAAATTTTAGATGAGGCTGAGTTGCTAGAGCAAGTGCAGGCAGCTCCTAGCATGAAAGGATTGAATCTCGTCCGCGAGGTCACCACCCCAAATATATATGAATGGTCTGATCCTACCAACCCGGTATGGGAATTTAATCCTGCTTGCCAAGAACATTCTGGGGAATCTTTCACCGTTGTCGCTATTGACTTTGGCGTGAAACGCAATATAATGCGTCGTTTAGCGAGTTACGGTTGCCGCGTCATTGTTGTTCCCGCTAATACCCCACCAGAAGAAATTCTCAAATACAATCCAGATGGGATCTTTCTTTCTAATGGTCCTGGGGATCCAGCATCTGTCAGCGAAGGTATTGAAACGACCAAAGCGCTACTGGAAACTCACAAACCCATGTTTGGCATTTGTATGGGACACCAAATTTTGGGTCATGCGCTTGGTGCTGAAACTTTCAAACTCAAATTTGGTCATCGTGGTTTAAATCAGCCAGCTGGTTTGCAACAACGAGTCGAAATTACCAGCCAAAACCATAGCTTTGCCATTGACCCAGAAACTTTACCTAACGGTGTTGTAGAAATTAGCCATCTTAATTTAAACGACTCCACCATTGCTGGGTTACGTCACAAGTCCCTGCCCGTGTTTTCTGTACAATATCACCCAGAGGCAAGCCCTGGTCCTCACGATGCTGATTATCTGTTTGAGCAGTTTGTCCAAGCAATGCGAGCAGCTCGTCGAGCCGGAGTCGCCACAGTAGGGTAAAAATGGAGAAAGCTGCACAAAAGAGGACAAGGAGACAAAAAAGATGAGGGGTATGCTGTCGGATGCTGTCGGATAAGGGGGATGCTGTCGGACAAGGAGGATCAGGAGGATATTACTTTCTCATCTCCCTCACTCCCTCACTCCCTCACTCCCTCACTCCCCCACCTCCTTTCCTGCCAGCAGGTTGTAGACAACATACAATAAAACCATCTATACTTGAGCGTTCGCCATAACTATTTCGCCATAACTATGAGGAGGGAATTATTGCTGAGCCACTTAATCTAACTGTAAGCCTGAGAGGCACTCGAGAAGTCCGGGATAACTGTCAGCTATTCCGCCTCACAGGTTTGTTAGACGCCTTTTCCGAACCGACATTTCGCAAGGTACTTGGGAGCAAGCTCGACGAGGGACCAAAGCACATTATTTTGGATCTCTCACAAATCGATTTTGTTGATAGCTCCGGCTTGGGTGCTTTGGTGCAGCTCGCCAAGCAGGCTCAAAACTCCGAAGGCACTTTGCAAATTGTCACTAATGCCCGTGTCACTCAAACGGTCAAGCTTGTTCGCTTGGAGAAGTTTCTCGCCCTACAAACATCAGTTGAAGCGGCTCTAGAAAACGTCAAGTCGTCTTGATTGCTTGATCTAAGAGGTTAATATAGCTATCCGATCATCAAATCTGGATAGCTAAATTTTTACAGAATCACAATTAATTATCTTGTATAAGGAGGAAAGCCGAGTATAAAGATGAAGGATAACAAGGATATGATATATACTGTATAAGCCTGAAGAATCGATAGCTGTATGCTACTATAAAATAGTATAATATCAATATACTATCAATTTGATTATTTATACCTTATACTTTAGGCTTTAGAAGCATCTTTATTTTTAGAACCCAGAAAAAGCATCTTAGATACTTCTGGATTTCACACTTCAGGTTGAGAGCCTTCAGTATACGAAATGGCAACTAGAAATTGAAAAAAAGATAAAAATTGCGCAGTAAATTTTTTTGCTTTGATTATGCTTAGGTAGACCTGCATGGCAGTCTGCGGGTAGAAAAGTCAAGTTTTCCCGAAGAAAGCCTTTCTCATGTAGCCTGCGAGGAAAGAAGAACTTGTGACATCAAAGGAGGAAGACCCACTAGATGGATCAAATAATGAAGCTCTCAGTCAGGATTCAGTTTGGTGTCAACTACTAACGGCAAGCAGAGAGCAATTATTCCAACAGATTTCACAGGCGCAACTGCAACAAATTTCTCCTACTGCTTTAGCATATTTGGGAGACGCAGTTTATGAACTGTACGTCAGAATGTTTTATCTACTACCACCTAGGCGACCAGAAACATACCATCATCTAGTTGTGGCACAAGTGAGAGCAGAGACGCAGGCTAAAATGTTGCAAACACTGTATCCTCATCTGGAGGACGACGAGTTAGAAATTGTCCGACGGGGTCGCAACGCCGCCACAGGACGCCCAAAGCGGGTCGCTCCCGCAACATATCAACAGGCAACTAGTTTAGAAACTTTAATTGGCTACCTGTATCTTACCGATTTCCATCGCTTAACCGAACTGTTGCAAAAACTTCACCTAGAAAAGCCGTGAGAAATCCTGCCTCACACTGGCAAAACTTGTAGAGTAGGTTCGGTAAATTGAGGTAAAAAGGATGCCTACTTATAAGCTCTACCAACGACTCATATGATAAATAAACCAAGAAAAATCAAGACTTCTGGCGAACCAAATAGTGGGCGACAACCTTTGAGAATGAAAGCAAAGCGTGTCATTTCTCTTCCAAGTCGCGCTCCCAGAGATAAAGGTCCTAAGGTCATAACAGAAGGCTCACGCCCACATCGTAAATTCTCCGATTCATCCACTTCTTCTCAACAATCAGAAGATACGGATTTGATCTACGGTCGTCATCCAGTGTTAAGTGCTTTGGAAAATGAGCGCGGTCTCAACCGTATCTGGATTACTTCGCGCCTGCGATATGATCCCCGCTTTCACTCGCTGATTTTACGAGCGAAGGAAAATGGCACAATTATCGACGAAGTTGAACCCAAGCGCTTAGACCAAATCACAGACCAAGCGAACCACCAAGGTATAGCGGCG
The DNA here is from genome assembly GCF_963920835.1 of Scytonema sp. PCC 10023. Taxonomy (NCBI): domain Bacteria; kingdom Bacillati; phylum Cyanobacteriota; class Cyanophyceae; order Nostocales; family Scytonemataceae; genus Scytonema; species Scytonema sp. PCC 10023. Next base: position 9,246 of record NZ_CAWUDP010000112.1, on the reverse strand, counting down.
CAAGTTGCTCCCTACGATTACATTGATTTGGATGAGTTGATCACACAGGCAAAATCTGTAACCGATCCAGTGATTGTTGTCGCTGAAGGGATTACGGATCCCCACAATTTGGGCGCAATTATTCGCAGTGCAGAGGCGTTGGGTGCTCAAGGAATGGTGATCCCCCAACGCAGAGCATCTGGTATTACCTCTACAGTTATGAAAGTGGCTGTTGGTGCTTTAGAAAACTTTCCAGTCGCGAGAGTGGTGAACTTGCAACGCGCTTTGGAAGAACTCAAAGCCGCTGGCTTTTGGATTTACGGTACTGCAACGGACGCAAGCGAAACTCTGCATATGGTGGATTTCAAAGGTCCTATTGTTTTGGTAGTTGGTTCTGAAGGCGAAGGTCTGAGTATTTTGACACAACGCCATTGCGATTTTTTGGTGTCGATCCCCCTACAAGGTAAGACTCCTAGCCTGAATGCCTCAGTAGCAGCAGGAATGGCGCTTTATGAAGTTTACCGACAACGCTGGATAAATATGCTACATCTCGATAAATTACAAAAAATTTCTTTGAAAAAAGAACAGTAAACAGAGTATAAAGAAATGTAAAACAGACACAATTAGCAGCATATCATCTAGAACCCAGTACCATATTTAGAAATCGGCGAGAACCATGAAAACCACTTGGAATAACCTTAAGGAATTCTTAATTAACATATTCCACAACTTTGGCTTCGCTTGGTGGGTAGAAGTTGTGACACAAAATCCTCGTTGCACCTACTACTTTGGACCGTTTCTCAGTTCTCTTGATGCAAAAGCGGCGATAAAAGGCTACGTAGAAGATTTGGAACAAGAAGGAGCGCAAGGAATTATTATTAATGTCAAGCGCTGCAAGCCAAATGCTTTGACGATCGCTGACGACCTGGGGGAAAGGATTGACCGCAAAGTAAAGCCTGTCTTTAGCGGTCAAATGTAATCAAACTGAGAAGAACTCAGAACACAGAATTTACCAATTGGTGAATATTTTTACCAATTGCAGCAAGCGATTCTACAAGCAAAGAATTATTCATCTCCATAAATAAATATTGGAGGGAGATTTTTGCTTGAATTGAAATCCACCCGCAAAACAACCCTTTTGGGTTCTGGTCGGAGTTTTGGAGTCCCCCACTCCGCTGCATACTTGAGTTGTGAGTTCTTTTCTAGTCAGAAGGCTAGTGGTCTATCGCATTAGTTTTGAAGGCGTTGTAATGAGTGCAAACACTCAAAGAGTTTAGGACGCGCATTCCTTACTACGAACTTATACAACCATCATAATTAATGCGATAAACCACTAGTTAGTAGTTGCGCTTGCTTGCAACTACTAACGCACAATGTTTCGATTCTTCTCAAGCCAACGGTCAATGTCCCTCAAGACTTGGTTGGGGATCTCCCATGGGAAAAGATGGGCGGTATTAGGATAGCAGTGCGACTGGCAATCTTTGAGATAGCGAGATGTCTCTAAGCTAGCGTCAACTGTGATGTGGCGATCGCCTTCCCCAGCAAGTACAAGAGCAGGACATTGAATTTCTTCTAGGTCTACAAGTCGATTGTACCCAGCCCCAATCGCGGTATAAAGAGCGCGAGTCGCAAAAGCAGAAGTTTGGAGATACGCTGGTACAGCTTCTTTTGCTATGTATTTGTACGCGGTAGGAGTGTGTTGTTGGATCAGGTAGCGGAAGAGCGATCGCTTGCCGAAAGTTTCAATATTCCACTTCCAATCTGGTTTTATGCAGCTTAAGAGCGCGGCAACACCAGTATAAAGATTATCTTGCCAACTCACAGGCGGATGATTGCCTCTGGGTCGGGCAGCAGTCGCCACCAAAATTAGCCCAGTGACTCGTTCAGGTAACCGTAGCGCCAATTCCATCGCTAAAATGCCACCAAGCGACCACCCCAACACCAGACATTTTTTTATTCCAAAGCCATCTATAAGCGCTTCCAAGTCGGTCAAATGGTCGTTCATGTTAAAATTGCCATGAAACCGACTTTTGCCGTATCCGCGCAAATCTGGAGCAATAGTTTGAAAGCGTTTTGATAAGTGATTGGTAAAGACAGAAAGACTAGAACCGGAACCAGGATGACCGTGCAAGCAGAGAATCGGGAAGCCTTGACCTTGAACGTGGACGTTAAGGTTAGCAGCAGATGAAGCTGTATTGTTATGGCGAGGGTTGCTCATTTATGAGTAATTTTATTAGTAATTTATCGTTGGTTTTGAGTTATTAATTAGGAAGTACGTAAGCTCTACGGCAGGCTGTGCCAGGCGCGTAAGATCCACCCGGTAAAAGCACGCGCGTAACGTCTGCACACGAAATATAATAAATTACGATTTTTCTCTATATCCTCCTGCGTAGTTAATCACGCACATCTGCCTGTACGTGTTGTGAATTCCAAAAGCAACTCCCGTCACTTTAAAAGCAGGGTTAAACATATTTGTTCTATGACCGCGATCCGGTACCCCGTCATCAATAATTAATTGCATAACAATATCCTGTGCCGTATGGGAACCATAACTAATATTTTCCCCAGCGGTGAGTTTCCAAGTTCCGTAGCGCTTGAGGCGAGTAAAGGGATCACTCTTATCGCTGCCTTTGTGACCAAGAATGCCTTTTGAACCTTGGTCTTTGACATGATCCTTAGCCGCCAAAGACATTCCTTTGGATGCCGTTAAAGGTCCCACCGGACGGACTGACTTGAGAAAGGCGATCGCCTCATCAACCGCTTTGACTCCTTCCTGTGTTTGCAAATAAGTATGACTCGAGATTCTGACTCGATTACCTTGAAAGCGTTGTCTATACTTTTCTAAAACAGCAGCATAAGCAGCGGGATTTGTTCTCGCCTTATTCATTTCCACAATCACTTGTTGTTCAAGGCGCGAAAGAGTCTTCCCGCGTGGCAATACATCAGGATTTTCTTCAGGAATATTAGGTACAGAGGAATCAAATTCAAACAATTTATCACATGATGTGGTTAATACAGCGATGGGCGTAAACATCCAAAATACCATCCGACGCATCAACACCCTCATAACTTTAGACCAACCAGTCAATATGTATTTAGATTCATGATGTTACAACTGGTTTCCAGATGGCTATAGCAATCCTAAATCATAAGCCCTACGATCTGCTGCTACGTGAACAATAAGATTCCCAATTTCTTCTAGAAGTTGGGAATTTTAGAAGTTGTCGGAACAATGGGCGTTGGTCTACCTTTTGGTCTACCTTGAAGTACCGCAAAAAGAGCACGTATCCACTGCTGTGCTATAAACTTATTGCCTTCATCGTTAAAGTGGAGACCGTCGTCACTAAAAAGATCGCCCTGTTTCAATCGAGCAAGTACTGCGGCGTGCATATCAAGGAAGAAGATTCGCTTACCCCGTCCAGAGAGCTGCAGTACACGCTGCTTAAGAAATGCGTTGGCTTTGGTTTTCGTTTGACTAGTATCAACACCCTTCTGAATCTCCCATTTAAACGGGGGAATTGAAGCGACCACAACTCTGGCTTTGGGACGTAATAACAAGATATCATCGATAATTCCTTGAAGGGATTTTGTGAGAAACTCTGAGGTGTTATCGCCTCGTGCATCACTAGCAAAGAAATCATTGGTGCCAAGCATTATCAGCACCACATCAGGTTTGGTCGCTTGAACCCAGTCCCGAATGCTCCCTGGCTTTCCCTCCCACTGGGGGAGACGAACATTTGATTTCGGCTGTTGCAACACCTGCGCCGCCGACCAACCACCATGACACTCATTATCGGGATCAGTATATGCGCCATCTTTTTTAGTTCCCACCCAGTCTATGGTAGATCCAAGTTTGGTCTGTGCCACCGCACTACGCAGAACGGCAATATTATTTGCACATAGAGAGTCTCCTAAGGACATGACTTTGGTAGCTGCGGTGGCAGTTCCAACCGGGAGAAAACACAGTAGTATGGCAGCTAGACTGACATTACCCCACCGAGCATGGGCTGTTTTAGAGCAAAAGCACTCAATACTCTTCTCTATGCTTAACAAACGGCGGATTTGATTTTGGATAGCCATTATGTTGCCCATTTGATTAATCAGCGTACTCTTGTACTGCTAAGGTCGCGTGTCGTTTTCTGTTCCAATGCTTACTCTAACTTCATTAAGCGTCATCAAAGAAAGAGTTAAAACTATTTATATAGTTTTTATTATTTATATAGTATTTATCATTTCTATTGAGCGGACTTGATATGATATCTTTGAACGCAACTCCTTGCACTAAGCCCGTGAAGTATGTGGAACTAATTAAGCAACCAATACGTCATCATAGCTAGAGTTGTGATTCATACTTCTTGCAAAAGTCTTTTTCTGAGTCATTCTTAATAGAAAACTCCCGTTATCATGCATAAGCATTTAACGGGAGATTGCCAACAAATTTCAATTTTTTACCGCGATGCACCTCAAGGTAACTCGTTCGGGCTGGGAAGAGAGAATAGGAAAGAAACATTTCGCATTCTCTATTCCCGACCCCAAAGAGTGATGTTTAATTACGCCTACTAACTGCTGCAATTGATTTTTCTTCATACCCTGCTGCGTAATTAATCACGCACATGGTTTTGTATCTAGCGTGACTTCCATAAGCAACCCCAGCCACTTTAAAAGTGGGGTTAAAGATGTTTTTTCTATGCCCGCGATTCGGCACTCCATCATCGATAAGTAATTGCATGACGATTTCCTGTGCCGTACTAGGACCATAGCTAATATTTTCCCCAGCAGTAGATTGCCAACTTCCATAGCGGTCGATACGAGTAGATGGGTTGCTGCCATCGCTGCCTTGGTGACCTGTTGAACCTCTTGATCCATTATCTTTGACATGATCTCTAGCACCTAGAGACATTCCGATAGATGGGGTTAAAGGAGCAACAGGAGAAACTGACTGAAGAAATGCGATCGCTTCATCAACAGCTTTCACACCTTCATATGTGTGCATAAAGAATTGATTCGAGACTTTGACTCGCTTACCTTGGAACTGCTGTTTATAGTTTTCCAACATAGCGATGTATCCCTTGGGATTTGTCCGAACCTTATTCATTTCCATAATTACCTGTTGTTCCAATGGGGACAGGTAAGTTGACGCTGCTACTGTGGTAGTAGGATTGGCTTTTTCAGCTTCACTCTTTGGGCGTTCCAACGTATTGTTTGCCACAGATGGGCTAGATAGAAATGCCTGAGAACTGCAACTAGCAACCATAGCGATAGGGAACAACACACAAAATCCATTGCGACGCATTAATAACCTCACGATTTTTGTTCTATTGAGTTAATGGAGTTGCCTTGGATGCACAGCGTTTTACTGATGTTAATAATCAGTAGTTCTCGGTTTAATAGAGAACTTAAATAGAATTTGCAAATTTCTATTCTTTGTAACCTTTTGAACAACATACAGGAAACACCCTGCCTACCGAAATAGACCTTAGGGGGGATGACTTGCCATACAGGCATTGCGTAGGTATGTTTTTTGATGTTCAAAACAGCACTTATTAACTAGTGAAAATTTATCTAATACGAGTCAATGCATTCTCCATATCCGATAGCTGCAATGCACCGGATAGAATTTGACCATTCATCACAAAAAAGGGAGTTCCAGAAAGTCCCAATCTCTCGGCAAGCTGTATATCTTTCTCAATTGCAGTGTCGGCGTAAGAGCGATCGCCCTTATCGGCGCGGCTTTGCCGTTCGCCCTTATCGGCGCGGCTTTGCCGATCGCGTTTAAATTTTTCGAGATCCAAATTTAGATTTTCGGCGATATCTAAATACAATGGCTCACCCAGTTCTTTTTGATGGGTAAAGAGTGCGTCTTGGTATTCCCAAAATTTACCCTGTTGCTGTGCTGCCCAAGCAGCTGTTGCGGCTGGCATTGCTTGAGGATGAATCGATGTGAGAGGGAAATGTTTGTAGACCAAAGTGACCTCATCCTTATGCTTTGCCATAAACTGTTTTAGGGTTTTATGCGCCTGGGCACAATAGGGACATTGAAAATCTGAGAATTCTACCAATAAAATCTTGGACTGCGGTGAGCCAGTCGTGGGAGACTCACCAATCACCTCTTGGGGATTGGTTTTCATTTGACGCACAAATGCTTGCTGTGCTTGCTGTATTTGTGCTTGTTGCTTTTGTTGGTACGCTTGTACTGATTCTATGAGGACTTCCGGGTGTTCCCGGATAACCTGTAAGATTTGCTGTTCTAATTGTGAGCTGATGCGATTCGCTGCATCTGCGGGAGATGCGCAAACCAGCACTAAACACAATATGCATAGTGCTGCTAAACTACGTAGCCACTGAATATTTTTACCTAGCCAGTAGGAAAATGCACGCATACAGAAACGGATGGTGTAGACAATTTCTACCATCTCTTAGTATTCCCTGAGTTGGGTAGTATTGATTAGTCAAAATTACGCATCACTTTTAGGTTTTGTATAAACTGTAGTAATACTGTTGTAAAGATTACATCATTATGTCAGGAAAAAGTGATATATATATAGGTTCTCTAAATTGTGATCCCACCAAATCAGCACTTTACAGAGGTTATCGATTGACTGTGGAAACCTGGTGAAAGTGCCGTAGCGTAGAAGATACAGCGTTTTGCGCTACGGCAGTATCTCAGACCCAAGAGCATTATTACCTAATCGTTCTCAGGTGGCATACATCAAATGCAGGCGTGGCTCAGCGATAAGCTAGAAATAATGCCATCTTGCCTTAGGGGGAAACAATCGTGCAATCGATTCAAGAGAAGATCATAGAGAAGTTGCAATTTTTGCCATAAGCATATCTAATTCAGGTGCTGATTTTGTAGAGTCTTTGGCACAGGGAACTACCCCACCCCTTACCCCTCCTCCGCAGTCGCACGGGCGGGACGGACAGTTTCTTCCGGAGGGAAACCCTCCTGCGAACTGTCCTCGGGAACCCCCGCACGGTGAGCCAGCGCCCTTTGGAGGGTTTCCCTCGGCAGGCGACTGGCGAACCCCGAAGGGGCGCTGCTCTCCGCAAGCAGGGAGGGGAGGGCGTCCCTGGTAAACGGCTATTGCGTTTTGCGGGAACAATTCCCCTGTGAAGATTTACAACTCATGGCACAGGCAATAGAAGTTGACTGCGGCAAGGTTGATATAAATGAACGGAAGACCAATTCCTGAGAATGATATTTAGATTGCTGCGATCGCTATACAGTATCATCTCACTTTGGTATCACAAGATCAGCATTTCACAGAGGTTGATGGGTTGGCAGTGGAAATTTGGTGGCGCGATCGCCCAAAGGGCATCTCCTCAGCAAGCACCCACAACTTGTAGGGTGGGCAGTGCTAAGTCAAACCGTAAGATATGGACATAACTTTAGGGGCACTGCCCACCTTACAGTCGAAAAATGGAAACTGGTATTGACTCCGGAAAAATCAGAGCAGAAGTTGTTTCAATATGTAACAAGCTCCGAAATGCCTCAAGCGGCGATTCCGTCGTCGTTCGTTAGCTTTACGAAGTTATATTAATGAGTGAGCGGCATCGGAAACTCCATCAGCCCTTAATCGGTCAACTTCCTGCATGAGCGCAGATTTTCCAAATTACCTGCAATCTGTGTGTGATGCCTACCAACATTGGTGGAGACTGTACACCATCACAGATGTGGAAGGGAGTAAAACAGCACAGCGGCAAGAAATGCCGTTGCTGTTTGATTTTGGCTTGATGGTGGAAACGGTGCAGGCGAAGCAGCAGGAGAGAGGCGAGACGCCAGAGAAAACAGAACAGAAAACAGAACGCCTGCCAGTGCTGGAAGGAATACGTAAATATGCTGACAATCATGTGCTACTGGTAGGAAGACCAGGTTCGGGGAAATCCACAGCTTTAGCGCGGCTGTTGCTGGAAGAGGGTAATTCTTGTAGGGCAGGCATCTTGCCTGCCATAAATGCGGGCGGGCAAGATGCCCACCCCACAAGACAGGATGCTAATAAACAACAAAAGATACCAATACTAGTGGAGTTGCGGCAATACAGAACTTCGGTGCTGGATTTGATTCGAGAATTCTTGAGGCGGCATAAGTTACGCCTAGAGAGTGCGGACATTGAAACGCTGCTGGATGACCGGCAATTTTTGCTGCTGGTGGATGGAGTGAACGAATTGCCCAATGAAGAAGCACGGCGAGAGTTAAAAACCTTTCGGCAGAATTACCCGCACACGCCGATGATTTTCACTACGCGAGATTTGGGCGTAGGTGGCGATTTGGGCATTGAGAAAAAGCTGGAAATGCAGCCGTTGACGGAAGAACAGATGCAGCAGTTTGTCCGCGCTTATTTGTCAGAACAAGGTGAGGAAATGCTACGGCGGTTGGGTGGAAGGTTGCGGGAGTTTGGGCAAACGCCGCTGGTGCTGTGGATGCTGTGTGAGTTATTTAAACAAACAGGCAATGTACCGCCGAATTTGGGTTTAGTGTTTCGCTGGTTTGCCCAGAATTATGACGGCATAATTAAAAGTAAAGATGATGTCCCGGTTTCTGGGGAGTCGCGCCGGTGGTGGCAGGAGTTATTGCAGCATTTGGCGTTTGCCATGATGCAGGAAGAAAACCGTACAGAGTTGCGAGTCACGATTGACAAGCGAGAAGCGGAAGCAATTTTTGAGAAGTTTCTTCAGGGCAAAGTTGATTATCCTCCCACTCGGGCGAAAGAATGGTTAGAGGATTTGCTCAAGCATCATTTAATCCAAGTTGCTAGCAATGAGCAAATAGAGTTTCGCCACCAGTTGCTTCAGGAATACTACGCGGCAGAATGTTTACTTCAGCAGCTTCCCAATATTAGTAAGGAGAAGTTGAAACGAGATTATCTCAATTATTTGAAGTGGACAGAACCTTTAGCGCTGATGTTGGCGTTGGTGAAGGAAGAGGAGCAGGCGGTGCGGGTGGTAGAGTTAGCCCTAGATGTGGATTTGGCGTTAGGGGCAAAATTGGCAGGGGAAGTCAAGCGAGAGTTTCAGGAAAAAACAGTTGATTTAATTTTAAAGTTAAAGGTTCCTGAATTGCTCAAGATTGAGTTTTTGGGTATCACAAAATCTGGGTACGGAGTCGCATTTTTAAGTGATAGATTACAAGATGAAGATTCTGATGTGCGTTGGAGTGCCGCATCTGCATTAGGAAAAATCAAAGATACCCAGGCAGTACAAGCTTTGATTCAAGCTTTGAATCATCAAGATTCTTCTGTGCGTAGCAGTGCCGCATCTGCATTAGGA